>NZ_JBSFVR010000029.1:0-40724 GCF_053592415.1 Streptomyces sp. NPDC002690
GCTGGTGTGTCTGTTTTTGTTTGGTTTGATTGTGTGCTCGCGCGCGGCGCCGCCGCGCCCGCCGCGGCCGCCGCCCCCCCCAGCCGGTCGACGGACCGTTCCCGGATACCGCGCCGGGTCCTCGCCGGGTCCTCGCCGGGTCCTCGCCGGTCAGAGCTTCTCGGCCGGTGGGAGCGTCTCGTGCGCCGCGAGGCGGGCGAGGCTGCGGTCGTGCAGGCGGCTGAGGAGCAGCAGGGAGCAGACGGCGCCGATCAGCGCGCAGAACATGTCCCACTGGGTGTCCCACACGTCGCCCTGGGTGGCGAGGAACGAGTCGGCGGCCTCCCCTCCGGTCACGGCGGCCAGCCACTCCAGCATCTCGAAGACGGCGCTGAAGGCGAGGCAGGCGCACACGGTCAGCGGCGGGAGCCAGCGGCTGCCACGCAAGGGCGAGGTGCGGACCAGGAGTTCCCGGACCAGGATCGCGGGGACGAAGCCCTGCGTGAGGTGGCCGAGGCGGTCGTACGGGTTGCGTTCCAGGCCGAGCCAGTCGCGTACCCAGTCACCGGCGGGCACCTCGGCGTACGTGTAGTGCCCGCCCACCATGAGGACGAGGGCGTGGAAGGCCAGCAGCCCGCAGAGCAGGCCACTGAGCGGGAAGCGGCGGCGCAGCAGGAACAGGACCGGCAGCCCCAGCATCACCCACACCGTCTCCAGTACCCACGTGCCGGGTTCCTTGGCGCCCCACGCGGACACCGCGAGCGCCACGGCGACGGCGGGCGCGAGAACGGTGGGCAGCAGACGGCCGGTGCGACCGGTGGCCGACGGGACGGCATCCGACGAAAGGTCCTCGGACTGGTGGGTGGCGGACATCGGGGGCTCCTCGTGTCTGGGCTGTGCCGCCATCCTCCGGCACCCCCGCGAGGCCCCGACTGAGTGCGGGTACTCAACGACCGTGCTTCTGCTACCTGGTCGAGGGACCGCGGGGTTCAGTCCGGGAGCAGGTGGCCGCGTCGTGAGATCAGGAACTGCTTGAAGGCGGCGACCGGCGGGGTGTCCGGGTGGCCGTCCAGCCAGGCGACGCCGATCTCGCGGACCGCGCGCGGGGCCGTGACCGTCAGCTCGACGACTCCGGGGCGGGCGACGGCGGGAGGGGGCAGCAGGGCGACACCGAGTCCGGCCGCGACCAGCCCGCGCAGGGTCTCCGCCTCCTCGCCCTCGAACGCGACCCTGGGCACGAACCCGGCCTCCGCGCAGAGGTCGTCGGTGATCCGCCGCAGGCCGTACCCCGGTTCCAGGGTCACGAAGGTCTCGTCGGCGGCCTCCGCGAGCCGGACCCGGCGGCGGGAGGCCAGCCGGTGGTCGTCGGGGACCACCAGCCGCAGGCGCTGTTCGTCCAGTCGGCGGGCCACCAGATCGGGCGCGTCCGGGACCGGTGAGGTGAGGCAGAGGTCCAGCCTCCCCGCGCGCAGCCGCTCGATCATCGCCTCGCCGTAGTTCTGCACCAGTTGGAAGCGGACGCCCGGGTGGTCGACGCGGAACGCCCGGATCAAGGCGGGTACGGTCTCCGATCCCATGGTGTGCAGGAACCCGAAGGCGACCTTGCCGGAGGCCGGGTCGGCGTCGGCCCGGACGGAGTCGGCGGCCTTCTCCACCTCGGCCAGCGCGCGTTCCGCGGAGCCGAGGAAGGTGCGCCCGGCGGGAGTGAGGGAGACGGTCCGGCCCCGGCGCGCGAACAGCGCGACACCGAGGTCCTGTTCGAGGCGGACCATGGCCCGCGACAGCGTGGACTGGGGCACCCCGAGCTCGTGCGCGGCACGGGTGACGTGCTCGTGGCGGGCGACCGCCTCGAAGTACGCGAGCCGGGGAGCTAGGACCGCGCGGATGTCTTCTTCGTAACTGCTCGGTGACAGTCGAGCCTGTGAGCTGCGGTCATGCGCCATGGGAACGATTATGGCTGTTTCATGCATTGGACGCATCAAACGCACCGGCCTACGGTCGCGGTATGCCTCCTGCCAGTACCGGGGCATCCACCCTCGCGGTGGATGCCTCCGCACAGCCCGTTCCGCACGCGTCCGCCACGGCCGTCGCGCCCGCCCCGCCCGTCGCGGCCACCACGCCCGCGGCGTCCGCCGACACGCGGCTCGAACCCGGCCGGCCCGGCTACCGCCGCATGAGCTTCGGGCTCTTCGCCGCCGGGGTCGCGACCTTCGCCCTCCTCTACTCCACCCAGGCCCTGCTGCCCTCGGTCTCCGCGTCGTTCGGCGCCACGGCAGGGCAGGCGAGCTGGACGGTCTCCGCCGCGACGGGGGCACTGGCGCTCGCCGTGCTGCCGCTGAGCGCGCTCTCCGAGCGCTTCGGCCGCCGGCAGATGATGACCGCCTCGCTGACCATCGCCGTCACGATCGGCATGCTGGTGCCGTTCGCCCCCTCGCTCGGCACCCTGATCGCCCTGCGCGCGGTGCAGGGCGCGGCACTGGCCGGGCTGCCCGCCTCCGCGATGGCCTTCCTCGCGGAGGAGGTCCGGCCCAAGGCGCTGGTCGCCGCGATCGGTCTGTTCGTGGCGGGCAACAGCATCGGCGGCATGAGCGGCCGCATCCTGACCGGCTGGATCGCCCAGCTCTGGGGCTGGCGGGTCTCGCTCGGCGCGGTCGGCCTGCTGGCCGTGGGCTGCGCGGTCGCCTTCCATCTGCTGATGCCGCGGGCACGGCACTTCGTGCCGGGCTCGCTGAACCCGAGGGCGCTGGCACGCACGGTCGGCGGGCACCTGTCCGACCCGCTGCTGCGCCGCCTCTTCCTCATCGGCGGACTCTTCATGACGGTGTTCGGTGCCGTCTACACGGTGATCGGCTACCGGCTGGTGGCCGCTCCGTTCGACCTGCCTCAGGGCGTGGTCGGTTCGATCTTCCTCGTCTACCTGGTCGGTACGGTCTCCTCCGCCGCGGCGGGCCGCCTGGTCGGCCGCCTGGGCCGCCGGGGCGCGCTCTACCTCGCCGTCTCCACCACCGCCGCCGGGCTGCTGCTCTCGCTCGCCGACCAGCTGGCCGCGGTGCTGCTGGGCCTGGTGCTGATCACGGCGGGGTTCTTCGCCGGCCACGCGGTCGCCTCCTCCTCGGTGAGCCGTACGGCCACCACGGGCCGCGCCCAGGCGTCGGCGCTCTACCAGTCCGCGTACTACCTCGGGTCCAGCGCGGGCGGCACGCTCGGCGCGGTCGCCTTCCACGCGGGCGGCTGGACCGGCACGGTCGGGCTCGGACTCCTCGCGGTGGCGGGTGTCGTCTCCGTGACGGTGTACGGGTCGCGGTGTGCGCGGGCCGAGCGCAGGGCGCACGCGCGGCACGCGGGGATGGCCGTCGCACGCTGAGCCGTACCCCATACGTACCGTCGCCACATCGGTACGCGTTCCCGGACAACCCCGACTCCCCTTCGCTCGTCTGTTAGGTGACCAACCTGGCGCGAGCGAAGGGGAGTTGGCGCACATGGACAACACGGAGAACTCAGGGACCACAGCGGGCGCGAAAGCCACGGCACCACCGGTGGCCGTACGGAGAACGTGGCGGCGGCGCGCGGGGGTGCTCTCGGTCGCCGGACTGGTGGCCGCCCCCGCACTGGTGCTCACCACGGGTACGGCCGCCGAGGCCGCCTCGTGCACCACGTCGAAGGGGCCCTACCAGAAACAGGTGGAGAAGTTCCTCGGCCGGCCGGTCGACGGCAAGCAGTCGACGACCGACTGCAAGGCGATCCAGAAGTTCCAGAAGACGCACGGGATCACGCCCACCATCGGCTACGCCGGGCCGATCACCTGGCGCACCATGAACACCATGCTGGCCCAGAAGGCGGCGGGGAAGAACCCGAACAAGGCGAAGAAGTGCCCCACGAACAAGGGGCGGATCGCCTGCGTCGACCTCACCCGGCAGCTGAGCTGGATCCAGGACGGCGCGAAGCTCGTCTACGGGCCGGTGCCCGTGCGGACCGGCCGGGACGGCGCGGAGACCCGTACCGGCGCCAAGAAGATCTACTGGCGGCACGCGAACCACTGGTCGACGATCTACCACGTGTGGATGCCGTACTCGCAGTTCTTCGACGGCGGCCAGGCGTTTCACTCGGTCACCAAGTCCATGTGGAACCCGCCCGGATCGGGTGGCTGCGTCAACATGCGCCCCACCGACGCGAAGGCATACTGGAATCTGCTGCGCAACGGCGACGACGTCTACGTGTACGGGCGCAAGCCCGGGACCTGAGCGGTTGTGCGCTTCCCGCCCGCTTGTCCGTGCGCTGCGGTAACTTCCCTACGTGCGGGGGGCGGTGTCACAGCGCGACAGGGGCAGAGCGATGAGTGATCTCGACGTGGCGGAGAACGCGACCGGGGACGCGGAGGCCGGAACGGCGGAGGCCGGAACGGCCGAGGCGGCGAGCGACGGCGGGAGCGTCGAGAGCCGGCTGGAGGGACACCGGGTCGAGCTCACCGGGTACTGCTACCGGATGCTCGGCTCGGCGTTCGAGGCCGAGGACGCGGTCCAGGACACCATGGTGCGCGCCTGGCGCAACTTCGAGAAGTTCGAGGGGCGTTCGTCGCTGCGCTCGTGGCTGTACCGGATCGCGACCAACGTCTGTCTGGACATGCTGACGGCCGGCAACAAGCGTGCCCGGCCCGTCGACCTGTCCGGGCCGACACCGCTCGCGCAGGCGGCGCTCAACCCGCTGCCGGAGAACACCTGGCTGGAGCCGATGCCGGACGGCCGGGTCCTCCCCTCCCCCGCCGACCCGGCGGAGGCGGCCGTCGCCCGGGAGTCGGTACGTCTCGCCTTCGTCGCGGCGCTGCAGCACCTGCCGCCCAAGCAGCGGGTGGTGCTCATCCTGCGCGAGGTCCTCGCGTGGAAGGCGTCCGAGGTCGCCGAGCTGCTCGACACCTCCGTCGCCTCGGTCAACAGCGCCCTCCAGCGGGCCCGCGCCACCCTGACCGAGGCCGGTGAACGCGGCCCGGACACCGCCGACTCGCTCGACGAGGAGCAGCGCAGACTCCTGGAGCGGTACGTCGCCGCCTTCGAGGGGTACGACATGAAGGCGCTCACCGCGCTCCTCCACGAGGACGCCGTGATGACCATGCCGCCGTTCGACCTCTGGCTCCAGGGACACGACGACATCACCGGCTTCATGCTCTCCATCGGCGCGGGCTGCGCGGGCTCCCGGCTGGTGGCCACCGCCGCCAACGGCACCCCGGCGTTCGCCCACTACAAGCCGAACCCGGACGGGCCGGGCTTCGTGCCGTGGGCGGTGCAGATCATCGACATCCAGGACGGTGCGATCACCGGGATGCACTGCTTCCTGGACACCCAGCGCTGGTTCCCTCTGTTCGGGCTGCCGGACAGTCTGGACGCAGACGGGAAGTAGGCCGCGCTCAGGCCCCGTCGGGGAAGCCGGCCAGGTCCGTCAGTCCCACCAGGTCGAGCAGGGTGCGCAGTTCGGGCGGTACGTCGCGCAGGCGCAGCGTACCGCCGCCCGCCCGGCGGGCGACCAGCGACAGCCGGGCCACCGCCTCCACGGCGGTGAGGTCGGGGCGGACCACTCCCGCCAGGTCGCACACGGCCGGGGCGGCGGCGCGACCGGGGCGGGCCAGGAGTCGTTCCAGCTCGGCGCAGAGCTCCGGCACCCGGGCGCGGGTGATCCGGCCGGTGACCACGAGGGTGACCGGGGGCGGGCCGGCCGGGGGCGTGAGGGGCGGGGGTGTGGCTTCCACACCTGTGGAGACCGTGCCGGGCGCCGTAACTCATCGGCGTGCGGCAGCGCCCTCGCCGACCCGCGGAAAGACCACGGCCGGCCGGTACGGAGTGCTCCGTACCGGCCGGCCGTCGCCGTCGCCGCAGTCAGGCGTGCCTGCCCGGGTTACGCGATGCGCTCGCGCACCACCGGGGAGGCGGTGAAGTCCGTGCCCGCCGGGGCGATGTCGTACGCGGCGGGCAGGGCGTCCAGAGCGTAGGAGAACTTCTCCGGGGTGTCCGTGTGCAGGGTCAGCAGCGGCTGGCCGGCGGTGACGGTGTCGCCGGGCTTGGCGTGCAGCTCGACGCCGGCTCCCGCCTGGACCGCGTCCTCCTTGCGGGCGCGGCCCGCGCCGAGGCGCCAGGCGGCGATGCCGATGTCGTACGCGTCGAGCCGGGTCAGCACACCGGAGGCCGGAGCGGTGAGGACGTGGCGCTCGCGGGCGACCGGGAGGGCCGCGTCCGGGTCGCCGCCCTGGGCGGAGATCATGCGGCGCCAGACGTCCATCGCGGAGCCGTCGGCGAGCGCCTTCTCGGGGTCGGCGTCCTTGAGGCCCGCCGCGTCGAGCATCTCGCGGGCGAGCGCCAGAGTGAGGGCGACGACGTCCCTCGGGCCGCCGCCGGCCAGCACCTCGACCGATTCGCGGACCTCCAGGGCGTTGCCCGCCGTGAGGCCGAGCGGGGTGGACATGTCGGTGAGCAGGGCGACCGTGCGCACCCCGCTGTCGGTGCCGAGGGCGACCATGGTGGAGGCCAGCTCGCGGGCGTCCTCGATGGTCTTCATGAAGGCGCCGCTGCCGACCTTCACGTCGAGGACGAGCGCTCCGGTGCCCTCGGCGATCTTCTTCGACATGATCGAGCTGGCGATCAGCGGGATCGACTCGACGGTGCCGGTGACGTCGCGGAGCGCGTAGAGCTTCTTGTCGGCGGGGGCGAGGCCGTCGCCCGCCGCGCAGATGACGGCGCCGGTCGTGTCGAGGACGCCGAGCATCTCCTCGTTGGTCAGGTGGGCGCGCCAGCCGGGGATGGACTCCAGCTTGTCGAGGGTTCCGCCGGTGTGGCCGAGGCCCCGGCCGCTGAGCTGCGGGACGGCCGCGCCGCAGGCGGCGACCAGCGGGGCGAGCGGCAGGGTGATCTTGTCGCCGACGCCGCCGGTGGAGTGCTTGTCGGTCGTGGGGCGGGAGAGCGCCGCGAAGTCCATCCGCTCGCCGGAGGCGATCATCGCGGCGGTCCAGCGGGCGATCTCGGTACGGTTCATGCCGTTCAGCAGGATCGCCATGGCCAGCGCGGACATCTGCTCGTCCGCGACCTCGCCGCGCGTGTACGCGTCGATGACCCAGTCGATCTGTTCGGGGGTCAGTTCGCCGCGGTCCCGCTTGGTGCGGATGACGGAGATGGCGTCCATGGGATTCCTTCCGGCAGGGAGCTCGATGATGAGGGCGCGGGTCGCGCCGGGCAAGAGGGCGGACCGGCCCGAACTCTACGCGCATAGAGGCAGAACGCGGAGGTGGCCCTCCCGACGCGCGGGAGGGCCACCGGAGTTGAGGAATACCGGCTCAGGCCAGGTTCTGCGGACCGAAGGCCTGGGGCAGCATCTCGTCGAGGGTGCGCAGCCCGTCCGGGGTCTCCAGGACGAGGTCCGGCCCCCCGAACTCGTACAGCAGCTGGCGGCAACGGCCGCACGGCACCAGGATCTCGCCCGAGCCGTCCACGCAGGTGAAGTGGGTCAGCCGGCCGCCGCCGGTGGCGACGAGCTCGGAGACCAGCCCGCACTCGGCGCAGAGGCCGATGCCGTACGAGGCGTTCTCCACGTTGCAGCCGGCGACGGTGCGGCCGTCGTCGACCAGGGCGGCGGCGCCGACCGGGTAGCCGGAGTACGGGGCGTACGCCCGGGACATCGCGTCCCGGGCCACCTTCCGCAGCCCCTCCCAGTCGGCCGCCGCCGGGGCCGTCACTTGCCCTGGCCCTTGAAGTACGGCACGCCGTCCGCCTTGGGCATCCGCAGCCGCTGCGCGGAGAGCGCGAGGACCAGCAGCGTCGCCACGTACGGGGCGGCGTCCACGAACTGGCTCGGCACCTCGTCCGTGAGCGCGTACCAGAGGAAGAGCAGCGCGGAGAAGACCGCCGAGACGGCCGCGCCCACCCAACGGCGCCGCACCAGCTGCCAGATCACGGCGGCGACCAGCAGGATCGCCAGGAAGAGCAGCACCGCGTGGACGTTCTCGGCGCCGCCGCGCAGCTTCAGACTGTCGGTGAAGCCGAAGAGGCCGGCGCCGAGCGCCATGCCGCCGGGCATCCAGTTGCCGAAGATCATCGCGGCGAGACCGATGTAACCGCGCCCGCCGGTCTGACCCTCCTGGTAGATACCGGTGGAGACGATCGTGAGGAACGCGCCCGCCAGGCCGGCGAGACCACCGGAGACGGCGACGGCGATGTACTTGTACGTGTACACGTTGACGCCGAGCGACTCGGCGGCCACCGGGTTCTCACCGCAGGAGCGCAGCCGCAGGCCGAAGGCGGTCCGCCAGAGCACCCACCAGGTGCCGGGGATCAGCAGGATCGCCACCACGGTCAGCAGCGAGAGGTGCGTGACCACACCGCCGATGATCCCGGCGAGGTCGGAGACGAAGAACCAGTGGTGGGCCTGGAGGTCCGCCATCCAGTCCGAGAGCCCCGGGACCGTGATGTCGGTGATCTCGCCGATGCGGGGCGACTGCTTGGAGGAGCCGCCCTCCGCCTCTGCGAAGGTGTAGTTCGACAGGTAGCGGGTCACACCCACCGCGAGGATGTTGATCGCCACACCGGAGACGATGTGGTTGACCTTGAACGTCACGGTCATCACGGCGTGCAGCAGGCCACCGAGGGCGCCGCCCACGATGCCCATCAGGACACCGGTCCACGGGCCCCACTGGTAGCCGGCCCAGGCACCGAACCAGGTGCCGAGGATCATCATGCCTTCGAGGCCGATGTTGACGACACCGGCGCGTTCGGCCCACAGGCCGCCGAGTCCGGCGAGGCCGATCGGGACGGCGAGCTGGAGCGCGCCGGAGACCTGGCCGACGGAGGTCAGGTCGTTCGCCCCGCTGATGACGCGGGTCAAGGAGAACAGCGCCAGACCTGCCGCGGCGATCAGGAGGACGACCGGCAGGCTCAGCCTGCGCCGGCCGCCGCCCTTCCCGGGCGCGGTGGTGGCGGTGGACGTCGTCGGGACGGTGCTCATGCCGCTGCTCCCTCACGGTTCTCGCGGGCCTGGGCGGCGAGTTCCTCGCCGACCTTCTGCTGCTGTCGGCGGAGCCCGTACTGGCGGACAAGTTCGTAGGAGACGACGACGGAGATCACGATCAGCCCCTGCATGATCATGGCGATCTCCTGCGGGTACCCGTACTGGTCCAGGGAGGCGGAGGTCTTCTCCAGGAAGGACATCAGCAGGGCCGCGAAGAACATGCCGACCGGGTTGTTGCGGCCGAGCAGGGCCACGGTGATGCCCATGAAGCCGACCCCGGCGGGAAAGCTGAGGTTGTACGTGTGGCTCTGGCCGAGCAGGATCGGCATGCCGACCAGGCCGGCGACCGCGCCGGAGATCAGCATCGCCGTCAGCACCATGCGCTTGGCGTCGACGCCGCTGGCCCGGGCGGCGCTCTCGCTGGCGCCGGTGGCGCGCAGGTCGAAGCCGAAGCGGGTGCGGCCCAGGGTGAACCAGTAGACGACGCCGAGGGCGAAGGCGACGAAGGTGAAGCCGTAGATCGTGCCGCCGTCACCGGCGTCCAGGCCGGGGAACCACCCGGAGGAGGCGATCTCGCCGGTGTTGAGGTCGTTGGAACCGGTCGGCTGGACACCGAAGTTGTCCGTCAGGATCAGCCAGGCGATCAGGCTGGTCGCGATGGCGTTGAGCATGATCGTGGAGACGACCTCGCTGACGCCCCGGAGGGTCTTGAGGAGACCCGCGATGCCGGACCAGAACGCGCCGACCGCCATCGCGGTGACCAGGATCAGCAGGATGTGCAGCGGACCCGGCAGCGTCACCGAGGCGCCGACCACGGCCGCGATCATCGCGGCGAGCCGGTACTGGCCGTCGACGCCGATGTTGAACAGGTTCATCCGGAACCCGACCGCTACGGCGAGGGCGGCGAGGTAGTACGTGCCCGTCTGGTTGACGATCAGCACCTGTACGTCGACGTACTGGGCGTTGTCGAACATCAGCCGGAACGGCTCGAAGGGGCTGTTGCCGGAGAGCAGCAGCACCACCGCGGTGAGCAGGAACGCCACCACCAGGGCGAGCGCCGGGCCGGCGACGCCCAGGAGCAGCCGGTCCCTGTCGAACTTCTTCATCGGCTCTCACCGTTCTCGTCGGGCGCGATGGTGTCGTCGTGCGCGATGTGGCCGGAGGCCGCGCCGGTCATGGCGGTGCCCAGCTCCTCCGGCGTGATGCTCGCCGGGTCGGCGTCCGCGACCAGCCGGCCCCGGTACATGACACGCAGCGTGTCGGACAGGCCGATCAGCTCGTCCAGGTCGGCCGAGATGAGCAGCACGGCGAGGCCCTCGCGGCGGGCTTCACGGATCTGGTCCCAGATCTGCGCCTGCGCGCCGACGTCCACGCCCCGGGTGGGGTGGGCGGCGATGAGGAGCTTCGGCCGGTGGCTCATCTCGCGGCCGACGATCAGCTTCTGCTGGTTGCCGCCGGAGAGGGAGGCCGCCGTGACGTCGATACCGGGGGTGCGGACGTCGTACTCGCGCACGATCCGCTCGGTGTCGGCGCGGGCCGCCTTCAGGTCGAGGAACACTCCCCGGCTGTTGGGCTTCTCGGTGACGTGGCCGAGGATGCGGTTCTCCCAGAGCGGGGACTCCAGCAGCAGTCCGTGGCGGTGCCGGTCCTCGGGGATGACACCGAGGCCGCCTTCGCGGCGCTTGCGGGTGGAGACGTGCGAGATGTCGGCGCCGTCCAGCGTGATGGTGCCGCCGTCCGGGTCGCGCAGGCCGGTGAGGGCCTCGATCAGCTCGCTCTGGCCGTTGCCCTCGACACCGGCGATGCCCAGGACCTCGCCCTTGTGGATGGTGAAGCCGATGCCGTCGAGCACCTCGCGGATCACGCCGTCGGAGTCGGTCGCGGTGAGCCGCAGCGCGTCCACGGTGAGCATGGGGACGTCGGTGACGGTCGACTCGCGGGTCTCCGGCGAGGGCAGCTCGCTGCCGACCATCAGCTCGGCGAGCTGCTTGGTCGTCGCGGTGCGCGGGTCGGCGGTGCCGACGGTGGTGCCCCGGCGGATGACGGTGATCTCGTCGGCCACGGAGAGCACTTCACCGAGCTTGTGCGAGATGAAGATGACCGTCAGGCCCTCGGCCTTGAGCTCGCGGAGGTTGGCGAAGAGCGCGTCGACCTCCTGCGGGACGAGCACCGCGGTGGGCTCGTCGAGGATGAGGGTGCGGGCGCCGCGGTAGAGAACCTTGAGGATCTCCACACGCTGGCGGTCGGCGACGCCGAGTTCCTCGACGAGGACGTCGGGGCGGACGCTGAGACCGTAGGCGTCGGAGATCTCCAGGATCTTGTTCCGGGCCGCGCCGCCGATGCCGTGCAGCTTCTCGGCGCCGAGGACGACGTTCTCCAGGACGGAGAGGTTGTCGGCGAGCATGAAGTGCTGGTGGACCATGCCGACCCCGCGCGCGATGGCGTCGGCGGGGCTGGCGAAAGTGACGGTCTCTCCGTCGATCGCGATGGTGCCCTCGTCCGGCTTCTGCATGCCGTAGAGGATCTTCATCAGGGTCGACTTGCCGGCGCCGTTCTCGCCGATGAGCGCGTGCACGGTGCCCTTGGCGACGGTGATGTCGATGTCGTGGTTGGCGACGACGCCGGGGAAACGCTTGGTGATGCCGCGGATTTCTACGGCAGGAGGGCTGGACGCGTTGATGACGCACTCTCCTTGGCGGGGAAGGAGCGGAGCACGGCTGCCGGGGATGGGGCCGTACGAGCAGGGGCCGGGGCGAAGCTACCGCGCCCGAGGGGCCTCTACACGCGTAGCGTTGCCGAATAGAAAGAACCGGACGGCGGAACGCCGTCCGGGGCCCGGAAGTTCGGCGCGTGCCGTTCTCCCTGGTCCCGGAATCATAGGGTTCCGCGTCCGGGTACCCGCGACCGCACCCGTGAGGGGCGGCGGTCGACCGCCGCCCCTCACGGGTGGTGAGGTCGTTACGGGGTGGTCTTGACCGTGATCGTGCCGGCGATGATGGCGGCCTTGGCCTTGTCGATCGCGGCGGTGACGTCCGTCATCGCGGTGAAGGCCGGGTTGGAGGTCGCGAGGCCGACACCGTCGGTGTCCAGGCCGGCGCGGATCTCACCGGTCTCCGGCTTGCCGTCCTTGACCGACTTGATCAGGTTGAAGACCGAGTCGGCGACGTCCTTGGTGACCGACGTCAGGATGTAGTCCTTGTAGTCGGCGAGACCGGCCTGGCTGTACTGGTCGGAGTCGACGCCGATGGACCACTTCTTGGCCTTCGAGGTGACCTCGATCGCGCCGGAACCGGCGAGACCGGCGGCGGAGTAGATCACGTCGGCGCCGGCGTCGAGCTGGCCCTGCGCGGCGGCCTTGCCGAGGTCAGGCTTGGAGAAGCCCGTGAAGTCCGGCGGCTGGGTCAGGTACTGGACCTTGACGTTGACACCCGCCTTGGTGTCCTTGACGCCCTGGACGAAGCCGGCCTCGAACTTCTTGATCAGCGGGGTCTCGACACCACCGATGAAGCCGACCGTGTCCGTCTTGGTGACCTTGGCGGCGGCGACACCGGCGAGGTAGGAGCCCTGCTCCTCGCTGAAGACCAGGTTCGCGGTGTTCTTGGTGGGCTTCGAGCTGTCGTCGATGATCCCGAACGTGGTGTCCGGGAACTTCGCGGCGACCTCGGCGATGGCGTTGGCGTAGACGAAGCCGACACCGATGACCGGGTTGTTGCCACCGCGCGCGAGCTCGGTCAGGCGCTGGATCTTGTCCGCGTCGCTCTCACCCTCGGAGGGCTCGGCCTCGACGCCCTTGTAGCCGAGCTCCTTCGTGGCCTTCTCCAGGCCGGCGTAGGCGGCGTCGTTGAACGACTGGTCGCCGCGGCCACCGATGTCGTAGGCGAGGGCGGTCTTGCCGCCGGCGGACGAGCTGCTGCTGCTGTCGCTGCTGCTGCCCTCGGAGGACGTCTTACCGCCACAAGCCGTGACGGACAGCGCGAAAGCCGCGGACGCAATGCCCACGGTGGCGATCCTGGTGATCCGGCGCACTGGGAGGCTCCTTAAAAACCTGACCGAAAGCGCCACTCCGGCGCTGGGTTCGCCGCGATCGTAACGCGCGTAGATGTCAGTTAAAGACACGTTCACCGGTCGTTATCGGATCGTCGTGAAGAGTTTTGGTCACATCGGGGCACCTGACACTCCGCCACAATTCGGGCGGAAGACTCCCGGTGGCGCTCCCGGGAGCCCGCGCCGGGCCCCCTATGTCCTCCACGGGGGACATCGCCGGACATCAGGGGGTGACACTCCCGAAAAGGGGACGTGACACGGAGCCCACGTCCCCCCGGGTGGCGCCCCGGTGTCACTACCTCGCGCCGTTGAGCAGAGCGGCGGCGGTGAACAGTTCGACCCCGACGGTGATGGCCTCCTCGTCCACGTCGAAGTCGCCCCGGTGCAGGTCGAGCCCCCGGGTGTCGCCGTGTGCCCGGACGCCGAGGCGGGCCATGGCGCCCGGCACGTGCTCCAGGTACCAGGAGAAGTCCTCGCCGCCGAGGCTCTGCTCGGTGTCCTCGATCGCGTAGGGTCCGCACCGCTCGGTCATGGCGGCGTCGAGCAGCCCGATGGACGCGGCGTCGTTGACGACGGGCGGCACGCCCCGGACGTAGTTGATGGCGGTCTTGGCGCCGTGCGTGGTCGCGATCTCGTCGACGGCCGCGTGCACCAGGTCGGGGGCCTCCCGCCAGGACTTCAGGTCGAGGCAGCGGACCGTGCCGGAGAGCTCCGCGTGCTGCGGGATCACGTTGCAGGCGTGCCCGGTGTGCAGTCGGCCCCAGGTGACGGCGAGGCCGGAGCGCGCGTCGACCCGGCGGGCGAGGAGCGCGGGCACGTCCACGGCGACGCGGGCGGCGGCGGTGACCAGGTCGGTGGTGAGGTGCGGGCGGGCGGTGTGGCCGCCCGCGCCGTCCAGGGTGACTTCCAGCCGGTCGCAGGCGGAGGTGATGGCCCCGATCCGCAGCCCGATCTTGCCCACGTCCACCTTGGGGTCGCAGTGCACGGCGATGATCCGGCCGACGCCCTCCAGCACCCCGGACTCGATGGCGTCGGGAGCGCCGCCGGGCAGCACCTCCTCGGCGGGCTGGAAGATCAGCCGGACCGCGTGCGGGAGCGCGCCCCTGCGGTCGAGTTCGGCGAGGACCAGGCCGGCGCCGAGGACCGTGGTGGTGTGCACGTCGTGGCCGCAGGCGTGCGCGCGGTCGGGGACGGTGGAGCGGTAGGGGACGCCCGCCTTGGCATCCGGGATCGGCAGCGCGTCGATGTCCGCGCGCAGCGCCAGCATCGGTGTCTCGCCGTCCCACTGCCCCACGTCGCACATCAGGCCCGTACCGGTGGAGAGCACCCGGGGGGCGAGCCCGGCCTGCTCCAGCCGGGCCTTGATGGCGGCGGTGGTGCGGAACTCCTGGTTGCCGAGCTCGGGGTGCATGTGGAGATCGCGGCGGAAGGCGATCAACTCGGCCCGGAGCTCTTCGGAGAGGGTGCCGGGCAGGGAGACCGCCCGGGCCGGTGAGCCACCGGCCGGTTCACCGTCGGCGTGGACGAGGGACGCGCGGGACTTCAACTGGTTCACCCATCGAAGGGTATGCCTACCAAACCCCCGATCGGACATGGATCAACAAAACTTCAGCACCTCGGATGAATATGAAACGGTGCCGAAACGTGTGGGGCGTACGACTGGTGGGTAGACTCCGCCGTTTTTCCCGACTGCGCCGTACGGGTGGGGCGTTCGGGCCCGTACGGCGTACGCGGGAACGCGCGCGGCCCCCACGCGAAACGGCGTACGCGGCTCGTGCCGCGTACGCCGTGAGGAGCGGGCCGACGGGCCGTCCCCGGGGGACCCCGGTCAGGGCCCCGCGTGCGGGACCGGCGGGGCGAAGGCCAGCCGGTGCGCGTCGCGGGCGGTCTCGGTGACCCCCGCGAGGAACCCCTGGGCGCGCGAGGACGCCGTGGCCCGCAGCCACTCGGGGTCGATGTCGCAGACCGCGACCTTGACCCCGGTTCCCGCCAGCGCGAGGGGCAGCGTGTGCACCACGGTGGAGGGGAAGCTCAGCACGGTACGGCCGATGGGGCCGCGCCGGGCGATGAGCTCCAGCGGCAGGTCGGGGCGGACGATCTCCAGACCGGTGGCGGCCTCCAGCGCGTGGAGCTTCTCCGTCGACTCGCGGCGGTGCGCGAAGTAGCGGGTGGCGCCGTGCGTACGGGCGAGGGCCGCCACCGCCTCCAGGTAGGGCGCCGTGTCGACCACGCCGGTCTCCACCAGGGAGGTGCCGACGATGTCGGCGCCCTTGGTGAGACGCGGCGGGCCGAAACGGGCGCGGGTCCAGGAGAAGGTGTTGGCGGTGACCTCGACCCCTTCGGGGGCCTCGACCGGCATCGCGGTGAACACTTCGACGCGGTGCCCGGAGGACGGGGTGAACCGACGTCGCGCGGAGGCGGTGACCGGCGCGAGCAGCAGCTCGCGCGGCCCCTTGTTCCCCTTGCGGTGCCAGCGCACCAGCCGCTCGCCGCGGGCGAGCTGTGCCACGAACTCCATCGTGGCGGTGCCGTCGTCGACCACCGTGAGATGAGCCGTCCGCACGATGCTCAGCAGGAGCTGTACGTAGCGGGAGAAAGGGTCACCGATCACGACCTGGTCGGCCTTGCGGACCAGAGCCACCAGGGCGCGCAGCGTCTTGAGCGGGGTGCCCTGTTCGCCGCGCGCCTCCTGCCAGCGCACGGTGATGCCCTCGTCGCGGGCCAGGTCGGCCATCCTGCGCAGCTGGCCGCGCGACATCGGGTCGACCGGGGGGAGGACGACGACCGTGGTGACGGCCGGCGTCTCCTCCCCCTTGGCGTGGGTCCACTCCAGAACGTTCAGGAGCTGGACCGGGCTCTCGACGAAGGCGAGATTCACCGGAGGTCGTCTCAGACCGCGGCCGGCTCGGCGGCCGTCGCGCTCTCGGTCTCGGCGACGACGCCCGCGACGCGGCGCAGCTTCTTCATCGGGCCGAGCTCCGACGCGTAGACCTTCTTGACGCCGTCACCGAGGGACGCCTCGATGGTGCGGATGTCGCGGACGAGACGGGCGAGGCCCTGCGGCTCGACGGACGCGGCCTGGTCGGAGCCCCACATGGCGCGGTCGAGGGTGATGTGGCGCTCGACGAAGGTGGCGCCCAGCGCGACGGCGGCCAGCGTGGTCTGGAGGCCGGTCTCGTGGCCGCTGTAGCCGATCGGGACGTTGGGGTACTCGGCCTGCAGGGTGTTGATGACGCGGAGGTTGAGCTCCTCGGCCACCGACGGGTACGTCGACGTGGCGTGGCACATGAGGATGTTGTCGCTGCCGAGGACCTCGACCGCGTGGCGGATCTGCTTCGGGGTCGACATGCCGGTGGAGAGGATGACGGTGCGGCCGGTGGCGCGCAGGGCGCGGAGCAGCTCGTCGTCGGTGAGGGAGGCGGAGGCGACCTTGTGGGCGGGGACGTCGAACTTCTCCAGGAAGGCGACGGCCTCGGTGTCCCACGGGGAGGCGAACCAGTCGATGCCGCGCTTGGCGCAGTGCTCGGCGATGGTGCGGTACTCGTCCTCGCCGAACTCGACGCGGTGGCGGTAGTCGATGTACGTCATCCGGCCCCAGGGGGTGTCGCGCTCGATGTCCCACTGGTCGCGCGGGGTGCAGATCTCCGGGGTCCGCTTCTGGAACTTGACGGCGTCACAGCCGGCGTCGGCGGCGACGTCGATCAGGGCGAGGGCGTTGTCCAGCTCGCCGTTGTGGTTGATGCCGATCTCGCCGGTGATGTACACGGGCCGGCCGGGGCCGGCGGTGCGGGTGCCGAAGCTGCGCAGACGGGAGTCGCTCATGGTGAGGGTGTTCCTTACTTGGTGGTGATCGTGGGGGTGTTGACGGTGGGGGTGGGGCCTGTGGGGGTGGTGGCCGGAGGGGTTCCGGCCCGGGTGAGGGTCAGTTCGGGGCCCAGCAGCCAGCCCGCGATCTCGCGGATCGCTCCCTGGCCGCCGGGGGTCCGGGTGACGGCGCGTGCCGCGGTCCGGACGGAGTCGTGGGCGCTCGCGACCGCGACGGGCCAGCCCGCCAGGGCGAAGCAGGCCAGGTCGTTGACGTCGTTGCCGGCGTAGAGGACCCGGTCGGGGCTGACGCCGTTCTCGTCGCACCACTGCTTGAGCGCGAGGTCCTTGCGGTCGATGCCGTGCAGCACGGGGACCTGGAGCTTGCGGGCGCGGGCGGCGACCACCGGGTTCTGCTCGGTCGACAGGATGAGGACGTCCAGCCCGGCGCGGCGCATGGCCGCGATGCCGAGGCCGTCGCCGCGGTGGACGGAGACCGTCTCGTGGCCGTCCTGGTCGACCATGACCCGGTCGTCGGTCTGGGTGCCGTCGAAGTCGAGGACGACGGCGTCCACGTCCGCGAGGGTCGGCAGCGCGGAGGGGTCCAGCAGCGGGGCGAGCGCGCGGGCGCGGGCCAGCTCGTGCTGGTCGTCGATCTCCAGCACCCGCGCCGGGTCCGTGCGGACCAGGGCGGTGTGTCCGAAGAAGCGGTGGCGGTGGGTGCGGAAGCCGGCCACGTCCATGGCGTACGCGGCCCCGGTCTCCAGCAGGTCCTGCGGGCGGTCCTGGCGGCGGGGGCGGAAGGCCTTGTCGTGGTTGACGCCGTAGCTGCTCTCCTCGACCGCTTCGCCGTCGCGCCACACGAAGCCGTGGAACGGGGCGACGGTGACGGCCGTGTCGGCGCCTTCCCGGGCGACCGCGCGGGCCACCCCGTCGACGTCCTCGCGGGAGAGGAACGGGCTGGTGCACTGGACGAGCAGCACCACGTCGGCGGCGGGGCCGCCGAGCGCCTCGTAGGCGTCGAGCGCGTGCAGCACGGCCGCCTCGCTCGTCGCGGTGTCCCCGGAGATGTCCGCGGGGCGCTGCACGACGTGCACCCGGCCGGGCGCTCGGGCGCTCTCGCCGGCGAGCCTGGCGGCTTCGGCGATGGCGGCGTCGTCGGTGGTGACGACGACGTCCGTGACCTCGGTGGAGCCGAGGCAGGCGCGGACCGCGCGGGCCACCAGCGGGACGCCGCCGACCTGCGCGAGGTTCTTGGCGGGGACGCCCTTGGATCCGCCCCGGGCGGGGATCACCGCGAGAACGGTGGGTGACGGCATGGATGCTCCTGAAGTGGTGGTCACAGTTCGCCCATCCGCCGGATCACGGGGGCGACGCGCTGGACGCCCTGCCGGTAGGCGCCGCGCGCCGCGTTGCGGACGGTCTCGCGCACCGCGCCCCTGATGCGGCCGGTGGCGACGGGGGCCGCAGCGCCGGGCAGCGGCCGGCCGTCGGGGCCGAGGTGATGGCGGGCGAGGATGCCGGGGAGGTATCCCGGCGCGGTGGCGGGGGTGTAGTAGGGGGCGAGCGGCGGCAGTTCGCCTGCCGCCAGCAGCGCGCCGACCCGGTCACGCGCCGCGTCGTAGGCGGTGGCGTACGTACCGTCGGCGGCGACGCCCTGGCCGGCGAGCCACTCGGGGTCCGGGACGGGGTGCAGGCCCTCGTCCAGCCGGTCCCAGGAGGTGATGAGGCCGGAGCCGACGAAGTGGTGGTTGCCGAGCGTCTCGCGGACGCCGAGGTCGCTGAGGATCGCGGTCGGGATGGACCGGTGCAGCGACTCCAGCGCGGCGGTGGAGGAGACGGTGACGAGCAGGTCGGTGCGGTCGAGCACCTCGCCCATGTGCCCGTACACCAGCTGGAAGTTGGCGGGCAGGCCACCGGGCAGCCGCTCGGCGAGCCGCTGGTAGGGCAGCTCCTCGATGTGCGTGGTCTGCTCGCCCGGCTTGGAGCGGAGCTTGAGCACCACCTCGCGGTCGGGGTGCTTGCGGGCGTGTTCGACGAGCCGGCGCAGCAGGTACGTACGGTCGGCGCGGGACGCCGGCACGGAGGGCTGCGCGGCGAACACGACCGTGTCGCGGCCTTCCCGTGCCCGGTGCGGCTCCCCGCCGAGGAACGGCAGGGCCGCCTCGGTGACGGCGCCCGCGTCGGCGCCGACCCCTTCGTACACGGCGCGGAAGCGCTCCGCGTCGTGGGCCGAGTTGGCGAGGACGACGTCCGCGCCGTGCCGGAGCAGCAGCCCGTCGGCGAGCTTCTCGTAGACGACGCCGACGTAGCCGGTGACGACGACGGGCCTGCGGGGCAGGTCCAGGGCGGCCAGTCCGTGCAGCATCGCCTGGACGCCGCCGCCGACGAGGGCGAGCACGACGACGTCGTACTTCTCCTCGCGCACGGTGTGCAGGAACTCGACGGCGGTGACCTCGCGGACCCGGCCTGCTTCCACCCCGACGTCGCCGACTTCGGCGAGCTGGCGTGCGGTGGGAGTGGCCCGTCCGCGCAGCAGGAGCCCGCTGATCTCGACCGGGCGCTCCGGGACGGAGGTTTCGCCCGAGGCGGTGAGACGGCGCGCGGTGAGCGCACCCCATTTCCACCGGGTGTCGGAGTCTGCGAGAACGGCCACCCGCAGCGCCGCGGAATTCACGGGGGCTTCGGCGGGTCCGGCCGGGTCATTGGTACGAGGAGGCACGTCCTAGAAGGTAGGAAGCCATTTCGTTCAGCGGCCCAACACGCGGGCAACAAACGGTTAACAGCGCACTGCCGCTTGGATTCGCCGCGAGAAATCGGCTCGCCACCCCGGGAAAGACGGATCATTCACGGTCTCGGCACGCGGAGTTCACCTCCCGTACTCCCTCCGGACGAGGAATGTGCCGGGTCCGCATCTAGCGTGAAGCCGTGGTCAAGCTCTCCGTCATCGTGCCGTTCTACAACGTGCAGACATACGCGCCCGACACCCTCAGAAGTCTGCGGGCGAATGCCCGCGAGGATTTCGAGTTCCTTCTCGTCGACGATTGTTCGAAGGACGGAACTGCGAAAATACTCGATCGAGCCCAGGAGGACATTCCGGGGGTGGTCGTACTCCGACACGAGCAGAATGGTGGACTGGCCACTGCCCGTAATACGGGACTGAACGCCGCACGCGGCGAATACGTCACCTTCCTGGACGGGGACGACTGGCTGGCTCCCGGTTACTACGAGGAACTCCTCACCCGTACCGAAGCGCTGGGCTGCGACTTCGTCCGAACCGACCACGTGGAGTCGAACCAGGCGGTGCGCAGTGTGCGCCGGGTCCCGCACGGCCGGCGCGACGAGGTGATGAACCCCCGGGACGCGATCCTGCCCGCCGAACGGTCCACCTCGGTGGACTACCCCTACGCCTGGGCCGGGGTCTACCACCGCCGGCTGCTCGACAAGGGGCTCCTCCACTTCACGGACGGGCTGCGCACCGCGGAGGACCGGCCCTGGATCTGGCGGCTCCACCGTCAGGCCGAGTCCTTCGCCGTACTGGACGTCCTGGGCCTCTTCTACCGGCGCGGGGTGACGTCCTCGCTGACCCAGATCGGCGACGTGCGCCAGCTGGACTTCATCCGCTCCTTCGACCAGGTCGTGCGGGAGACGGCCGAGGACAGGGACGCGGACGCGTTGCTGCCGAAGGCCGTGCGCACCTACTGCGCCATCATCTCGCACCACATCAAGTCGATCGAGCGGTTCGAACCGCCCGTCGCACGCGCCCTGAAGTCGATGAGCGGCGCCGCGCTGCGCCGGATGCCCCAGCCGGTGCTGGACGACGCACTCGACTCCATGGACCTGGAACGCGCCACGCTGCTCCGCCGCCTGCGGCGCCGGCCGGCGACCTCGAAGGAGAAGACCGCGGTATGAGGACCTTCCCCACCCCACGGCGCACCACGCAGATCTTCGTGGCGTCCACCCTGTACGGGGTGGCCACCCTCGCGGCGGCCCTGGACACCGACTGCTTCGGCCCCGCCGACCGCCGCATCCTGCTCGTCTGCAACAACGCGGGCGTCCCGGAGACGACCCTCCCCCTCGACGGGATGCCGGGGTTCGAGCGGCTCCGCGACCGCTTCGACGACGTGATCTCCTGGAACGCGACCATCGCCCCCTTCCACCCGAGCGGCTGGGCCCCGCGCCGGGACGACGCCCCCCTGTGGGAACGCCATCTGCGTCTGCTGTGGAACCTCGGCGACGACGCGGTCGAGCTCACGGTGGAGTCGATCCAGGTCAACCCGGCGCAGGCGATCGCCACGATCTTCACCGGCGCCCCGGTGGACGTGTACGCGGACGGGCTGATGAGCTACGGCCCCACCCGCAACAAGATCGACCCGTTGATCGGGACCCGGGTGCGCCGCCTGCTCCACCTCGACCTGGTGCCAGGTCTGGAACCCGTGCTGCTCGGCGAGTTCGGCGTGCGGCCCGAGATCGTGCCGACCGACGCCTTCCGGAAGGTGCTCGGTGAGCTCTCGGACGCGGCACCCCCGGTGGCCGCCGTGGAGTCCCCGGCCCTGCTGCTCGGCCAGTACCTCTCCGCGCTCGGCCTGATCTCGGCGGCCGAGGAGGAGGAGCTGCATCTGCGGATGATGCGGGGCGCGGTGGCCCTCGGCCACACCCGGCTCGTCTTCAAGCCGCACCCGACGGCACCCGCGCAGTGGTCGCAGGCCCTGAAGGAGCAGGCCGAGGCGCTGGGCGCGGAATTGACCGTCCTCGACGACGGGCTCCTCACCGCACCGGTGCTCGCCGAGGTGCTCTACGAGCGGATGCGGCCGGCCCTCGTCGTGGGCTGTTTCTCCACCGCCCTGATGACCGCCTCGGCCTTCTACGGTCTGCCGGTGGCACGGGTCGGCACCGAACTGCTGCTGGAGCGGCTCACCCCGTACGAGAACAGCAACCGGGTCCCGGTGACGCTGGTGGACGCGCTGCTCCCGGAACTCTCCGACACCGGGGCGGTGAAAGCCGGACGGCCCGGCGAGGGCTCCGAGACCGAGATCTCCGCACTGGTCCGGGCGGTGGGCTTCGCCATGCAGCCGAAGATCTACCCGAATCTGCGGTCCGAGGCCGAGTCCTACCTGTCGACCCGGCTGAACCGCACGACCTGGCGGTACTTCAAGCGGCGGCGGCTGACCTCACTCGGCCTGCCGGGCGGCGTGCCCGCCCAGTTCGCCTTCCTGCCGCGCAACACGACGGTCCGCAGGGTGGCGAAGCGGGCCCGCGCGCTGCGCCGGAACGTGGGGAAGTAGGCCACGTCCCCGTTCCGCCCGCCGGAACGGGGGCGGTGGGCCGCCCCACACCGCGCCTCACCGCACCTCACCGCGCCTCACCACCTGCCGTACGGAGCCCTGGGTGGAGGTGGAATTCCTCCACCGGCACCTGGGCATCCCGTCCGCGGCCACCATGGGGCTGACCATCGCGTCGATGCTGCTCCTCGCGTGGATCATCCACCGCCTGGTCGAGCGGCCCTTCACCCCGAAACTGCGCAACGTGCTGCTCACCGAGCTGTAGCCGGTCCGAGCGTTCGGGGAAGCCCCCGAACCCGGCCCGGACGGCGGGCCGTTCCCTCTCCCGGAGAATGCCACCGGGTGCGCGGGAGGTCGCCCCCGCCCGGTCACCCCCGCCCGGTCGACCCGCCCGGTCAGCCCCGCCCTGTCAGCCCCGCTCGGTCGACCCGCCCGGTCACGCCACTCCGTACCGCGCGCCGATCCCCGCGACGAGGATCTGGAGCCCGTCCGCGAACAACTCGTCGTACTCGGCGAAGAGTTCGGCACCGGCTGCGGCGACCAGCGGGAAGTCCGCCATCCGTGCGGCCCGCTCGGACACGTCGTAGCCGTCACGTCGTTCGCCGGGCATGGGCTGGACGCCCTGCTCCTCGGTGACGAAGCCCATCGTGTACGCGTTGACGGTGGCGGCGGCCCGTACGGCCTGTCGGAGGTCGAATCCGGCGTCGACCATCACGCGGAGGTGTTCCTCCATGCCTGGCGCGTGGTCGATTCCGGTGAAGCGCGCCCCGCTGAAGACCTTCGCGCCGTCGCGGTAGCGCAGAAGGGCGGTCCGCAGGGCGGTCTGCGAGGCGATGATCCGCTCCCGCCAGCCCCGGCCTGCGAGGTCCGCCGTCTCCTCGACAAGCATCCGGCGGTACATCGCCGTGGCCATCTCGTCGAGGAGTTCCTGCTTGTTCTTGAAATGCCAGTACAGGGCGGGCGCCTGGACGTCCAGTTCCTTGGCGATGGCGCGCAGGGTCAGCCCGTCGAGCCCCGTCTCGTTCAGCAGCCGCAGTGCGGTCTCCGCGACCTTCGCCCGGTCGATCTTCGTCGTGCCCATCCCGCGCACTCTACCCCTCACCCCTTGACTCCTTAACGACGTTAAGGGCACACTCGCCGCATGGAACTTAACAACGTTAAGGACGGCGGTTCGCTGAACGTGGACGTGGACGTGCTGATCGTCGGCGCGGGCCCCTGCGGTCTCGCGCTCGCCTGCGACCTGGCCCGCCGCGGGGTGCGCCACCTCCTCGTCGAACGCTCCGGAACCCTCTTCGCGGGCTCCCGGGGCAAGGGCATCCAGCCCCGCACCCGGGAGGTCCTCGACGACCTCGGGGTGGGCGGGGCGGTACGGGCGCACGGCGGGGCCGCGCCCGTCGGGATGCCCTGGAAGGACGGCGAGCGCCTGGGCGCGTACGACATGTTCCGCCGTGCGGCACCGACCGACGCGGAGCCGTACGGGGAGCCCTGGATGATGCCGCAGTGGCGGACGCAGGAGATCCTGCTCGCCCGGCTGCGCGAGCTGGGCGGCGACGTCGTCCTCTCGTCCGCCCTGACGGGGTTCTCCCAGGATGCCGACGGGGTCACCGCGCACCTCACCACCGGCGAGGTCCGCGCCCGCCACCTGGTCGCCGCGGACGGCGGACGCTCCACGGTCCGGCGTGCGCTCTCCCTCGCGATGGAGGGCGAGACCGTCGACCCGTCACCCACGCTGGTGGCGGACGTGCGGATCGAGCCGACGGCGCTCGACCGGCTCAACTGGCACATCTTCGTGCAC
The DNA here is from genome assembly GCF_053592415.1 of Streptomyces sp. NPDC002690. NCBI lineage: Bacteria > Bacillati > Actinomycetota > Actinomycetes > Kitasatosporales > Streptomycetaceae > Streptomyces > Streptomyces sp. NPDC002690. Next base: position 23,884 of record NZ_JBSFVR010000029.1, read on the forward strand.
GACGCGGGCCTGCTCACCCTCTGCCCACTGCCCGGCACGGAGGACTTCCAGCTGGTCGCGCAGTTCCCGGAGGGGACGCCCGACACCTCTGCCGGGGGCGTACAGGCACTCGTCGCCGCCCGCACCCACCTCGGCGCGGACGCGGTCACCGAGGTCCGCTGGTCCTCGGACTTCCGGCCCCGCGCGGCGCTCGTCGAACGCTTCCGCCAGGGGCGCGTCCTCCTCGCCGGGGACGCCGCCCATGTGCACTCCCCGGCGGGCGGCCAGGGGCTGAACACCAGCGTCCAGGACGCGTACAACCTCGGCTGGAAGCTCGGCCAGGTGCTGCTGCACGGCGCACCCGAAGCCCTCCTGGAGACGTACGAGCAGGAGCGCCGCCCGATCGCCGCCGAGATGCTGGGCCTCTCCACCCGCATCCACCGGGGTGAGCGGCGACGCGGCAAGGAGGCGCAGCAGCTGGGCCTGGGCTACCGCGGGGGGCCGCTCTCCGAGGGCGCGGCCGGCGTCCTGGTGGCGGGCGACCGGGCGCCGGACGGGGACTCGGGCGACGGGCGGCGGCTCTTCGACGTGTTCCGTGGCCCGCACTTCACCCTGCTGGCGGTCGGCACGGACGCCCCGCTGCCGGTGCCGGACGACGCCATGGTCCGGGTGCACCGCGCGCCGCTCTCGGCGGCTTACGGTTCCGGGCTTTTCCTGGTCCGCCCGGACGGGTACGTCGGCTGGGCGGGCACCAGCGCCGAGGGCTTGGGCGCGTACGCCGCACGACTGGGCCTCGCCCTGCCGGAACCGGCCGCCCGTTGACGCCGGTCGGAACTCAGATCCCGCTGAGCGAGAGCTTCGCGGCGAAGCCGAGGAAGAGCAGGCCGGCCGCCGAAGTCGCCGTCGCCGACAGCCGCTTGCGGCGACGGAAGGCGGCGGCGAGGCGGGTGCCGCCGAAGATCAGCGCGGAGAGGTAGAGGAAGCTCGCCAGCTGCAGCAGCCCGCCCAGCACCACGAACGACAGCGCCGGGTAGGCGTAGTCGGGGTCCACGAACTGCACGAAGAAGGAGATCAGAAAGAGAATGGCCTTCGGGTTGAAGATGCTGACGACCAACGCCCGGCGGTAGGGCCGCTCGCGCGCCCCGGCGGTCCCCGGCTCCCCGGCGGCCGGGGCGTCCTCAGTGAGTTCGGCCACCCGCCGGGTACGCTCCCGCCACAGCTCACGGGCGGTGCGGAGCATCCCGAACGCCAGCCAGGTCAGATAGCCGGCGCCCGCGTACTTGACGACGGCGAAGAGCAGCGGCGTCGTCTGGAGCAGGGAGGCGGCGCCGAGGGCGGCGAGGGTCATCAGGACCGTGTCACCGGTCCAGACCCCGGCCGCCGCGACGTATCCGGTGCGTACGCCGCGCCGGGCGGCGACGGAGAGCACGTAGAGCGAGTTCGGTCCCGGCAGCAGAACGATGAGGACGAGGCCGACGAGGTAGGTCGGCAGATCAGTGACACCCAGCATGGAACGGAGTTTCGCACGCGCGTTCCGTGTTCTGTCCAGCGCCGGGGGCCGCCACCGGACGTTCCGGGAGGGTCACAGCCGGACCGGAAGTGCCTTCAGATGCCAGTTGACGGGGTTGGTGCCGCGTTCCAGGAGCTCCGGACCGGTGGCGAGGCGTAGCCCGGGGAAGGTGTCGAGCAGGGCGGTCAGGGCGACGGCGGTCTCCTCCTGGGCCAGGTTCGCGCCCAGGCAGCGGTGGGCGCCGTGGCCGAATCCGATGTGGTGTTCCCTGCTGCGGCGGGTGCGGGTGATGTCCAGTCGGCCCGGGTCGGTGAAGGCGGCCGGGTCGCGGTTGGCGGCGGACACGATGGGCAGGACGGCCTCCCCGGCGCACACCGGGGTGGTACCGACGGCGGTGTCGCGGAGCGCGTAGCGGGGCAGCGCGCGCACGACGGGTCCGCAGTAGCGCATGAGCTCGTCGACGGCGTGCGGCATCAGGGAGGGGTCCGCGCGCAGCAGGGCGAGCTGGCCGGGGTGGGCCAGGAGCGCCTCGGTGCCGTTGGCGATGAGGTTGACGGTGGTGATGTGTCCGGCGACGACGAGATTGACCACGAGCGCGACGAGTTCCTCGGTGCTCAGCCGTTCGCGGCACCCGGGAGCGAGGAGTTCGGAGACGAGGTCGGAGCCGGGACGGCGGGTGTGCTGCTCGACGAGGGCGTGTGCGTCGGCGACCATGCCCGCAAGCGCGTTCCCGAGTTCCTCGCCGCAGACCCCTGCGGTGAGTGCGGCACTGCGGGTCCGCCAGCGGGCGCGGTCGCCCTCGGGCACGGCGATGAGCTCGCAGATGACGGTGATGGGCAGGGGCCGGGCGAAGTGCTCCACCAGATCCACGACACCGTCCTCGGCGTGCTCGGGCAGCCGGTCGGCCAGGTGGCGGGCGATGGCTTCGATCCTCGGCCTCAGCGCGGCCACCCGCGCCGGGGAGAACGCGGCCGTCACCAGGCCGCGCAGACGCCGGTGGTCGGGGCCGTCGGCGTCGAAGATCCCCGCGCGGAGGTACTTCTCGTGGTCCGGGTGCATGCCGCGCGCCTGCCAGGTCTGCTCCGTACGGTGGGCCACCGGAGCACCGGGCACGGCGGTGGCGTCCACCGTGAAGCGGGGATCTCCCATGATCGTACGAATGTCGTCGAACCGGGTCGCCACCCACATCGGGTCGACTCCGGGGACTCGTCCTCGCACCATCCGCCGACGCGCGTCGTGGTCGGGGGCGTAGGCGGTGAAGGGATCGCGGACCAGCTCCCGGTCCGTGAGGTCGATGGGTTCGTCGGTGGATTCGGTGACGCCCGCTTCCGGGTCCGGTACGACCATGTCAGCTGCTCCCGCGGGTTCGTGTTCCGGTGGGGGAAAGCCCGGCGGACCGGATCCGGAACCCTCCCCCGGCATCGTCCACCCGGGCCGCCCGGCACGGCCGGGGCCGGAGTCCAATCCACCCGGACGAGCGCAATCGCGGTGGGGCGGGGCGTGCCGTCACCGTCCCGGGACGTTCGGCAACCGCCCGGGCCGGGAACGCGTCCCCAGTGACACGGAACGCGCGGCATTGCGGGCCGCGGGGACCTCACGGGCCACGGGGAGGCCGAAGTGAGACGTACACGAGCGACACGTTCACCCTCGACGGCGACTTCGCGAGCGAATCCGGAATCGACGCCGCCAACCGGTCCGACGCCGGCCTCGGCCCGGGCAACGGCATCCGCGTCGGGACGGGCCACGGCATCCGCGTCGGCCGGGGCAGAGGCATCCGCGTCGGCCGGGGCAACGGCATCCGCGTCGGCCTCGCTCCCCGCCTCCGGACGAGGCCGGTCGTCCGCGCGGAGGGCGGCCGTGACCGCCGCCGTCCTGCTCGTCGGGGCGGTCCTGGCGACGGGGTGCGAGCCGGTGGAGGTGAACGGCGGGGCGAGCGCCTCGCCCGTACCCGTACCCGCCGCACCGTCCCCCACCGGGGCGTCCGCCGCACCGCCGCCGTCCGCGACGCCCTCGCCGTCCCGGCCCTCGGACGACAAGCCGGTCGCTCCGGGCACGAGTTCGGCCGCCCCGGCGGCACCGGCGCCCACACCGTCCGCCTCGGTCCTGATGACGGTCGGCTCGGAGGGTGCGCGGGTGCGCGAACTCCAGGCCCGGCTGCGGCAGGCCGAGCACTTCGCCCGCAACCCCACCGGCTACTACGGGACGCTCACCTCCCGGGCGGTGGAGGACTTCCAGCGCGAGCTCGGCCTCCGGGTGACGGGCCGCACGGATTCCGTCACCTGGCAGCGGCTGCTGGCCGCCACGCGCACGCCCACGGCGTCCGAGCTCGACCCGCCGACCGAACTCCCGGTGGCAGCCCCGGACCCGCGCTGCCTGAAGGGGAGGGTGCTCTGTGTCAGCAAGGAGAGCCGGACCCTGGCGTGGATGATCGACGGGCGGGTGGTCTCGGTGATGGACGTACGGTTCGGCTCGGAGTACACGCCGACCCGCGAGGGCGTCTTCTCCGTCTACTGGAAGTCGCGCGACCACGTCTCCACGCTGTACGGCTCCGCGATGCCGTACGCGATGTTCTTCAGCGGCGGCCAAGCGGTGCACTACTCGGCCGACTTCGACGCGCGCGGCTACGCCGGCGCGTCCCACGGCTGCGTCAACGTCCGCGACGAGAAGAAGATCTCCGCGCTCTACGAGCAGGTGAGGAACGGCGACAAGGTCGTGATCTACCACTGAGGCGCCGCTCGACCGGAGGAGCGAGGAAAAGGGGCGCGGAGAAGGAGCGAGAAAAAGGGGCGCGGACGGGACCGGGGGAACGTGTCCCGCCCGCGCCGATGCGCGGAGCCGAAGGTACGGGGGGAACCCCGGCTCGATGCGCCGCCGATGACCAGTCGGCTCACTTCCTACTGCGTCACCGATCCGAAAAACGTCACTGCTGCGGCCCGGATGTGACCGGCCCCACAGGGGCGGCCCTACGGCCTACCCGCCGAAGTCGCAGCCGTCGCCGTGTCCGCCCTGCCCGGCCGTCGCGCCCTGCCCGGCCGTCGCGCTCTCCGCGCTCCCCTCGGAAACGGGTGCGGAAGCGGGTGTGGAAACGGGTGCGGGGGTGGCCGGGCCGGGGCCCGCCGCCCACACCGCACCGGGCGCGCCCGCGAACGGCGCCGCCGACGGAGCGGCCTTCGCGGAAGACCCGGGAGGCGCGGAAGACGCGGGAGGCGCGGGAGGCGCGGAAGACGCGGGAGGCGTCGCGGCAAAGGTGGTGGCCCTTTTGGCTACCGGTGTCGCGGCCATGGTGGCGGCGGGGCCCTCCGCAGGGGCCTGCCGGAGCGAGAAGGAGGAGGACCGGCCCTGCTGAGAGGTGTCCTGGTTCCACTCGTACGTGTCGCCACCGGGGCGGTCGGAGCCGTCGCCCGAGCCGTTCTGGTCCGGCCCGTCCGGCCCGCCCGGCCCGTCCCCCGCGCCGGAGCCCTTGGAGGAGGAGCCCGCGAGGGTCGCGCAGTAGGCCGGAATGTTCCCCTCGCCCCGGGCCAGTTGGGCGAGGCGGCGGCGCTCCCGGTCGTCCAGGTGTCCGTCCCGGTAGTCGTGGCAGTCCTCCAGGACGGCGGCGTACCGGTCGGTGTCGGTGCCGCCGGAGCCGCCTTGGTCGCCGAACGCGCCCCGGTCCGCGACCCCGTCCAGGTAGCCGCCCGCCCGGCCGCCGGTGCCGACCCCGCCGCCCGGTCCGCCGGTACCCGGGGTGGCGCTCGCGCCGCCCGCTCCCCCGGAGGTTCCTCCGGCGCTCCCTCCGGAGGCGTCGCCCGTACCGTCCGGAGCGCCGGAAGGGGCGTCCGTACCAGGCGGCTCCGGAGCGGTACCGTCCGGCGAGGCGGCCACCGAGACGGAGGCCGCCGGACCGCTTTCCGCGCCGCCGAACGCGCCGGTCAGCGCACCCGTACCGGCGGCCACGGCGACTCCGCCGAGTGCGCAGCCCGCGAGCGAGGCCACCAGGCCGATGCGTACCGGCCCGCCGAAGCGGGGGCGCTCCCGGCGGCCGGACGAGGAGGGCGGCGTGCCGAGTCGCACCGGGTCGAGCGTGCCCCCGCCCGGGGCGGTGCCGGCTTCCGCGGCGGGTCCGACGGGCCGCCGGTGGCGCCCGGTGCCGGCGGACCCGCGAGCCGGACCCACCTGACGGAACGCGGCCAACGCGGCTTCCTCGCCCGCGAGTTCACCGTCCGACGAGGGTCCCGGCCGGGCCGCGCCGAGCGTCTCGGCGAGGTTCCGTGCGGCGAAGCGCGCCTGAGCCCCGGGAGGCACGACCGGTTCGCCGCGGAGCAGTTTCTCCGCCGCGTCCCTGTCGAGCCACTCGTCCTGCTCGTCGGCCATCACATGTCCTTCTGCGTCCACGGACGCGAATGCGTCACTCCGGGAACCACTCCCGCGGGCGCCACCACGCCACCCCGTCCGACGCGTTGCGCGGGTACGGCACCGAGTTCCGGCGCGGGCCCGTCCCGGCTCCCGGCGCCAGGCTCCACTCCGTGCTCCGCCCCGTCGTTCAGCGGCCCCCGAGGGACCGTACCGGCCCATTCCGCTTCCCGCTGCTCCCCCGCCAGCATCTCCGCGAGCCGCTTCAACCCGCGGTGCGCGGCGGTGCGTACGGCACCGGGCCGCTTCCCCAGGGTCTGCGCGGCGCTCTTCGCGTCGAGGCCGACGACCACCCGCAGCACCACCGCTTCCGCCTGGTCCCGCGGAAGCCGGGCTATGAGCGCCATGGCCCGGCCGGTGTCGATGGCCTCCAGGGCCTCTCCCTCGGTGTCCGAATCCGCCGGACGACCCGTCAGCTCCATCTCGTCCCCGCCGATCGCGGGCCTCCGGCCACGCATCCGCAGATGATCGAGGGAACGGTTACGCGCGATCCTGGCAGCCCATCCACGGAACCGGTCGGCGTCACCGCTGAACCGGCCCAGGTCGCGGGCCATCTGGAACCACGTCTCGGACGCCACGTCCTCCGCGTCCGCTTCCCCCACCAGCGTTCGTATGTACCCCAACAGCCTCGGCTGCACAGCGCGGTACACAACGCGGAAGGCTTCCTCGCTCCCGCCCTGCGCCGCGAGCACCGCGGCGGTCAGCTCCGCGTCGTCCCCCAGCACCCCTCAACCGCCCTGCTGTCCCGAATCGCGGCTGGTCACCGCCGCTGCGCCACCCTGCGCGATCAGCACGCTACGTGCTGGGCGGGTGTCGCGTCCATGGCTTGTACAAGTCGCAACAAACCGTCGGCACCTGCTGGTGTGACAGAAAACGCGGTCGCGGCGCTGAGTGGGGTACGGGGCCGCACTGCGGCTTCGCGGAAGACGGCCGGGGCCTCTCCTGTGGGGGGTGGCGGCCCCGGTCGTTTTCCTCAACACATCCTCTGGCCCGACCATATGCAGGCCCAGAGTCCCCCGTCGAGGAGAACAACTGCTCGACGGCCCGTCCGGTCGTCCCGAACTCCCCTTGACCCGGATCACGTTCGGGCGGTCCCGGAAGCCGGGGGGGCAGGAGCGCGGGGACGGGTCCGCCGAAGCCCTCCGCGCCGCTCGTCGGCCCGAGGCCATGACGCCCCTGCCGTCCCGGCTCAGGGGAGCCACTCTTCGCGGTAGTTCGACACGGATCTCGCGAGCGTTTCCGAGAATGCCGTCGTTGGAATGGAACACCGTGTCGTAGCGGGGGCGGCGGGGATCGACCGGAACGTGGACCGGTCCCTCGCGGGCGACGTCGAGGAAGGGGTGCGCGGTCTCCCGGAAGCCCTTCGCGCTGCCGGTCATGAAGAGCGTCTCGGCGTGCGGGTGCTGGTCGAACAGGCCGCGGTTCTCGCGGTGGTGGCGCGCCGCGCCGACCACCGCGGTCCGCTCACGCTCGACCTCGGGCAGACTCGCGGTCTGCGGGATCCCGGGACCGAGACGGCCTCGCAGCCGCTTCCAGCGCGCGGGGGCGCCGAGGCGGATGCCGGGAAGTCGGCACCCCCACGCCAGGGCGCCGCTCACGCCTGGTTGCGGGCCCGGCGGGACATGACCGCGCGCAGCACGCGGCGGCCCTCCGTCGAATGGTCGAGCGCCCGTCGCAGCCCGGCGCCGCTGCCGGGTGAGCCGGCGGTCTCGGCGAGGATCTCCAGCAGCTCCCGCTGGCGGCGCAGTTCGCCCGAGACGAGCGGGCCCGCGTCGGCCTCGGCCCCGGCGGAGCCGATCCTCAGCAGCTCCAGCGCCTCCCGTTCACCGCCCTCCGGCGCCTCCCGCACACCCGCGGCGTCCGCCGCCGGGGCCCCCGCGCCCGGTGCGGGCGGCTGGTCGGCGCGGCGGTGGATCTCCAGGGAGAGCAGGGAGCAGGCGTCGGCCCAGGCGCGCAGGGGCCCCGCCTCGAAGGTCTCCGGGGCGGCGTCCAGTACCGCACGGATGCGCGCCAGGGACTCGTCGGGCGCCTCGCCGACTCCGTCACCGGCGCCGCCACCCGCCGGTTCGTCCAGGGCGGCGACGGTCTCGCGCGCGGCGGTGAGGCGGGCGGCCCAGGCGGTGCCGTCCTCGCAGCTCGCCCAGAGCGGGCGCAGCGGTTCCGGACCCTCGCCCTCCGGGGCCGGGGGCAGACAGCGGTCCAGGCAGGCGAGGCCGCTCGCGGCCAGTGCACGCGCATCGGCGCGGGCGATGAGATCCCACAGGTTCATGACGTACCCCCACGGTCTTCGTTGTCGCGTACAGCGCCGTGTGGCGCGAATACGTCACCGCACGTCGGCAGGAAACGCCCGCCAGGGCACCGCCGGAGCGCCCCACCAGCCACAACAATCCCAGAAAGTAGGAAAAATGACTCCGGCTCGGCGCGATATTGATGGAGGAATCCGGGAGGAAACCAGGAGGACCCGAGGTGGCCGCCCCCCCCGCCCCGACGGTCGGATGGCTTGATTCCGATTCCGCTCGTCCCCGGGGCTCCCCCCGGCCCCCGGCATTCCCAGGACCTCCGGGGCCCCCGGGGCCCTCGTCGCCCCTCACCCCCGTCCGTCGATCTCCGAGGCCAGCGCGGTGAACTCCGCCCAGCTCAGCGCCGGCTTCCCCGGTACCCAGAGCTTCTGGGCCGTGGCCGCGAGCGGCAGCCGGATGCCCTCGGCCACCTGCGCCTGCGTCTGCGCGTTCGGGAAGTCGCCCCAGACGGCGAACCGGCCGCCCAGGATCTGGTCGGAGTACTTCGCCGGGACCGGCCGGGTGCCGCGCAGCACGAGCGGGGTCCACTGTTCGTAGATCCGCTTGCCGGTCGGGTAGACGAAGGTGTTCGGCTGGCCGAGCACGTAGTAGAGGAACTCGTCGTTGAGGTTCACCACCGGGCGCCCCTCGCTCAGGTACGCCTCGGGTTCGCGGGCGCCGATCTCCTTGCCCGTCCAGTACTCGATCTCGATCCGCTTGTCGGCAGTCACAGTGCCGCCGCTGAAGAGGCCGTCGTTCCACGCCTTCGCGGTCATCCCCTTCGGGCGGACGACGGCGGCGCGGTCGTTGAGCCAGCCGGTGGCGAGGTCCTCGATGGTGGCGCCGTCGCCGTACTTCTGCCGGGCGGCGGCGAGGAGCTGCGGGTACGAGGCATCGGGGTCCGGGACCGTGAGCGCCTGGTACTCGTCGGCGCCCAGGTGCCAGAACGTGCCCCCGAAGAGGCCGCTGAACTCGTCGAGCAGTTCGTCGATCAGCTTCGCCGCCCCCGGTTTCGAGATGTCGAGGGACCCCTTGGACGCCGCCCCGGAGACGCTGCGGAGCTGGAGGTCGGGGTGGGCCCGCAGGACGGCGCCGAGGTGTCCGGGCGAGTCGATCTCGGGGACCACCTCGATGTGCAGGCTCTTCGCCAGCGCCAGGATCTGCTTCACCTGGGCCTGGCTCAGGTGGTCCGGGGAGACCACCTCGGGGTGCGAGCGGGACTCGATGCGGAACGCCTGGTCGTCGGAGAAGTGCAGGCCGAGCTGGTTCATCTTGAGGTCCGCCAGTTCACGGAGTCGGCTCTCGATCCAGTCGACGCTGTACGGCTTGCGCGCGATGTCCAGGTTGAGTCCGCGCTGCGGCCGGTCGGGACGGTCGTTGACGACTCCCTCGGGAAAGGTGCCGTCCGCCTCGACCGACTGCTTGAGGGTGCGGGTGCCCCAGAAGACGCCGGCCTCGTCGGGTCCGCTGATGGTCACCCGCCCGTCCCGCACGGTGAGCTCGTACGACTCGGCGCCGGTCTTCGCTCCCTTGTCCAGGGAGAGTTCGACGTCACCCGTACGGGGGGTCGCCTCGCCCCGGTAGTGCAGCTCGAGCTCCCCGGCGAGCAGCCGGGCCTCGTCGGCGAGGGCGCCGCTGCCGTCCGCGACGACCACCGCGCCCGAGGAGGCGGGCTTCCAGCCGGGGCCGCGCGCGGCGGTGTGCTCGCGTACGGCCGGGATGGTGCGGGGCGCCTTGGACAGGGGGTAGCTGCGGGTGGGCGACGGGGAGGGGGATATGGCGGGCGCCGACGACGCGGCGTCCCCGGTGGGCTCGGAGCCGCCGCCGTCACCCGAACCGCAGGAGACGAGGGCGAGCGCGGCGACGGTGGTGAGGGCGGCTCGGGCAAGGAGGGCGCCGCGTGAAGGGGACGTGCCGCGTGAGGGGGACATGGGGGTGGAACCTCCGGGGCGTGGGGGGCGTGGAGGGCGGGGCGGGAGGGAGATGCGCACGACGCAGAGATAGCGCGCCGGGGCACGGAGAGGGGCCTCCGGGCCTTACTTAGCCCGATCGAGGGACACGACGACCGGACGGAATGTCACTCAAACGTTCCGAAACTCTCTCGTTCGGGTGGTTTTCTGGGTTCCGCCGGACGGGTGTCGTCTGATCTCGCTACCGTTGCGGCACATACGCCACTCCCTTCACTTTCGTCCCCCCGCGCGACCTCGCTGCCTTCCCGACCCCTCTCCAGGGTCACCGGTGTTCATTCGTCCGAGGAGTTCACGCTGTCCAGGTCCAGCGAGCCCACCACCGGTCTGCCGGAGCAGGTGCGGCAGACCGGCCGGACGGGCCGTGCCGTCCGCGACCGTGTCCCCGCGCCCGCCCCACCGCACCGCTGCCCCGCCGACCCGGCCGGCCCGGCCACGGCCGCGGAGGACCCGGCCGGCACCGCAGGCCCGCCGGACCCCCGCCTCGCGGGACTCGCCCGGTTCAACGGTGCCCCGTTCCTGGTGGCGGAGGCCGCCCTGCTGGAGTGCTGCGGCAGCACCCGGTGGGCGCACCGCGTGGCCTCGTACCGTCCGTATCCCGATCTGGACTCCTTGCTCGCCGCCTCGGACGAAGCGGGTTACGACCTGTCTCCCACGGATGTCGCCGAAGCGCTCGCCGGCGAGGCGGCGCCCTCGCTGCACGAGGACGCGCCCCACGCGGCGCGTCTCGCGCTGCACGCGGCACACGCGGCGTACGTGACCAAGTTCGGGTACCCCTTCGTGATCTGCCTGGACGGCCACCGGCCCTCCCACCACGTGGACCAGGTGCTCGCCGGCATCAGGGCCCGGCTGGCCCACGACGAGGACGAGGAGCGCTCGCTGACCGCGGAGGAGATGCGGCGGCTCGCCCGGGAACGCATCATCGAGCTGGTGACGGCGCCCTCCTCGGGCACGGCGCCGGACACGGGTGCGGGCTGCGAAACCCCTAGCCCGTCCGTGGCTGATCGATTGCCTCTTTGATCACAGCGAGGGCCCCGGCGCGAACGAACCGACAAAGCGTCGCTACCATGGCCGGGGCCGGTGGACCGTACCCGGCCGGGTCAGACCGACAGTCAAGCCGGCCGACCCCAATCCCCGCTCCCGGAGGGTTCTTCCGTGCCGGCTGGAACGCTGTACCGCGGCCGGGAAGGCATGTGGTCCTGGGTGGCTCATCGAGTCACCGGTGTCCTCATTTTCTTCTTCCTGTTCGTACACGTCCTGGACACCGCTCTCGTCCGTGTCTCCCCCGAGGCGTACGACGACGTCGTCAACACCTACAAGACCCCGATCGTCGCGCTCCTCGAGTACGGCCTGGTCGCCGCCATCCTGTTCCACGCGCTCAACGGTCTGCGGATCGTCGCCGTGGACTTCTGGTCCAAGGGACCGCGCTTCCAGAAGCAGATGCTCTGGACCGTGCTGGGCATCTGGATCGTGCTGATGGTCGGGGCCCTGTACCCCGTCCTCGGTCACGCCGTACGTGAAATCTTCGGGAGCTGAGGCCCATGTCGACCGAGACCTCCTCCGCGATCGGTGACGTCGAAGGCGTGAGCCTGTACGACGTCGACCACCCGGCTCCGGTGATCGAGCCCCCGCGCAAGCGGACCGGCAAGACGCCGAAGTCGACGCGCGGCAACTTCGAGATGTACGCCTGGCTCTTCATGCGCCTGTCGGGCATCGTGCTGGTCGTCCTCGTCATCGGCCACCTGCTGATCCAGCTGGTGCTCGACGGCGGCGTCTCCAAGATCGGTTTCGCCTTCGTGGCGGGCCGGTGGGCCTCGCCGTTCTGGCAGGTCTGGGACCTGGCGATGCTCTGGCTCGCCATGCTCCACGGCTCCAACGGCCTCCGTACGGTCATCAACGACTACGCCGAACGGGCCAACACCCGCTTCTGGCTCAAGATGCTCCTGTACACCGCCACGGTCTTCACCGTCCTGCTGGGCACGCTGGTGATCTTCACCTTCGACCCGAACATCCGCTAGGCGCCGGGCCAGAGGGACCAGAGGAAATCATGCAGATCCACAAGTACGACACCGTCATCGTCGGTGCCGGCGGCGCCGGTATGCGCGCGGCCATCGAGTCCACGAAGCGCAGCCGCACCGCGGTGCTGACGAAGCTCTACCCCACCCGCTCCCACACGGGCGCGGCGCAGGGCGGCATGGCCGCCGCGCTGGCGAACGTGGAGGAGGACAACTGGGAGTGGCACACCTTCGACACGATCAAGGGCGGCGACTACCTGGTCGACCAGGACGCCGCCGAGATCCTGGCGAAGGAGGCCATCGACGCCGTCCTCGACCTGGAGAAGATGGGCCTGCCGTTCAACCGCACGCCCGAGGGCCGTATCGACCAGCGCCGCTTCGGCGGGCACACCCGCAGCCACGGTGAAGCCCCCGTCCGCCGGTCCTGCTACGCCTCGGACCGCACGGGCCACATGATCCTCCAGACGCTGTACCAGAACTGCGTCAAGGAGGGTGTGGAGTTCTTCAACGAGTTCTACGTCCTGGACCTCCTGCTCCAGGAGGACCCCGAGACCGGCGTGAAGAAGTCCGCCGGTGTGGTGGCGTACGAGCTCTCCACGGGCGAGATCCACGTCTTCCAGGCGAAGGCGATCATCTTCGCCTCCGGCGGCACCGGCAAGTTCTTCAAGGTGACGTCGAACGCGCACACCCTGACCGGTGACGGCCAGGCCGCCGCGTGGCGCCGCGGGCTGCCGCTGGAGGACATGGAGTTCTTCCAGTTCCACCCGACGGGCATCTGGCGCATGGGCATCCTGCTGACGGAGGGCGCCCGCGGTGAGGGCGGCATCCTCCGCAACAAGGACGGCGAGCGCTTCATGGAGAAGTACGCGCCGGTCATGAAGGACCTCGCGTCCCGTGACGTCGTGTCCCGCTCCATCTACACGGAGATCCGTGAGGGCCGCGGCTGCGGTCCCGAGGGCGACCACGTCTACCTCGACCTCACGCACCTCCCGCCGGAGCAGCTGGACGCGAAGCTCCCGGACATCACGGAGTTCGCGCGTACCTACCTCGGCATCGAGCCCTACACGGACCCGATCCCGATCCAGCCGACCGCGCACTACGCCATGGGCGGCATCCCGACCAACGTCATGGGCGAGGTGCTCTCGGACAACACGACCGTCGTCCCGGGCCTCTACGCCGCCGGCGAGGTCGCGTGCGTGTCCGTGCACGGTGCCAACCGTCTGGGTACCAACTCGCTGCTCGACATCAACGTCTTCGGACGCCGGTCGGGCATCGCCGCCGCCGAGTACTCCGCGGAGAACGACTTCGTCGAGCTTCCCGAGAACCCGGCACAGATGGTCGTGGACCAGGTCGAGCGCCTGCGGAACTCCACCGGTACCGAGCGCGTCTCGGCGATCCGCCTGGAGCTCCAGGAGTGCATGGACGCCAACGTGATGGTGTTCCGCACCGAGCAGACGATCAAGACGGCGGTCGACAAGATCGCCGAGCTGCGCAAGCGCTACCTGAACGTGTCCATCCAGGACAAGGGCAAGCGGTTCAACACGGACCTGCTGGAAGCCGTCGAGCTGGGCAACCTGCTCGAACTGGCCGAGGTCATGGCGACCTCCGCGCTGGCCCGCAAGGAGTCCCGCGGCGGTCACTACCGCGAGGACTTCCCCAACCGCGACGACGTCAACTTCATGCGCCACACCATGGCGTACCGCGAGGTCGCGGCCGACGGCACCGAGTCGATCCGGCTCGACTACAAGCCGGTCGTCCAGACCCGCTACCAGCCGATGGAGCGTAAGTACTGATGGCTACCCCGACCCTGGAGAAGACGAGCGCCCCCGAGCCGGGCTTCGCCGACACCCCGTACATCACCGCCACGATCCGGATCCGCCGCTTCAACCCGGAGGTCTCCGAGGAAGCGGTCTGGCAGGACTTCCAGATCGAGATCGACCCGAAGGAGCGTGTCCTCGACGCCCTTCACAAGATCAAGTGGGAGCTGGACGGCACTCTGACGTTCCGCCGTTCCTGCGCGCACGGCATCTGCGGCTCCGACGCGATGCGGATCAACGGCAAGAACAGGCTCGCCTGCAAGACGCTGATCAAGGACATCAACCCGGAGAAGCCGATCACGGTCGAGGCCATCAAGGGCCTCACGGTCCTCAAGGACCTCGTGGTCGACATGGACCCGTTCTTCCAGGCGTACCGCGACGTCATGCCGTTCCTCGTCACCAAGGGGAACGAGCCGACCCGCGAGCGTCTGCAGTCCGCCGAGGACCGCGAGCGCTTCGACGACACCACCAAGTGCATCCTGTGCGCCGCGTGCACGTCCTCGTGCCCGGTGTTCTGGAACGACGGCCAGTACTTCGGCCCGGCGGCGATCGTCAACGCGCACCGCTTCATCTTCGACTCGCGCGACGAGGCCGGGGAGCAGCGGCTGGAGATCCTCAACGACCGTGACGGCGTGTGGCGTTGCCGCACGACGTTCAACTGCACGGACGCCTGCCCGCGTGGCATCGAGGTCACCAAGGCCATCCAGGAAGTGAAGCGCGCGCTGATCACGCGTCGTTTCTGATCCGAACGGTCCGACGGGAGGCCCCGTCCACCGCACGCGAAAGCGGCGGAGGACGGGGCCTCTTGGGTGTTTTCCGGGCCGGAACGGTACGGTCGTGTGCGCAGCGCCGGACGAATGAATCGGGGACATGGTGAGCGAGCCGAATCCGTACGCGGACGATGCCTACAAGTGGGGCCCGGCCCAACAGCCCGCCAATCCGCCAACGGTGGCGGACGGCCAGGGGTACGGCTACCCGGCGGGCGGCCCGCCGGCGTACGGCTATCCGCAGCCACTGCCCGAGTCCGCGGCCCAGCAGGGGCCGGGATACGGCTACCCGGGGCCGGGGCAGCAGCCGACGCAGGGCGGCAACTTCCCTGTCCCGCAGCAGGGTTACGGCGGCGGGCCGATGCTGAGCATAGGTGACATAGCCATAATGAACGACTCGGTCGTCACCCCGTCCGGGACAATGCCCCTCAAGGGCGCGGTGTGGACGGCGACGGACATGTCACGCACCGAGGAGAAGATACCCACGGTGGCGATCGTGCTGGCGATCGTCTTCGCGCTGCTCTGCCTGGTGGGTCTGCTCTTCCTCCTGATGAAGGAGAAGAAGACCACCGGCTTCGTGCAGGTGACGGTGACCAGCGGCGGCCGTCACCACTCGACGATGATCCCGGCGCGGGACGCGAACACGTTCCCGATGGTCATGTCACAGGTCAACACTGCACGCTCGATGAGCGTCTGACCCGCCCGCCCCACTCCGTGCCGCCCCTCGCCGCTCAGGCGCCGGGGGCGTCCGGCCCTTGCTCGGCGGCCAGCAGGACGCGCCGCAGCAGGGAGTTGAGCTGGACGCGCCCCTCGGCGTCCAGCACACCGATCAGCCGGGTCTCCTCGTGGCCGAGGTAGTCCATGGTTCCCATCCAGACGGCCCGGCCGGCCGGGGTGAGTTCCACGACGACCCTGCGCCGGTCGGTGGTGGAGGGGGTGCGGCGCACGTAGCCGCGGCCCTCCAGCACGTCGAGCCGGCCGGTGACGGAGGCGGGCGCCAAGTCGAGGGCGGCGGCCAGTTCGGACGGGGCGGCGGAGCCGCCGCGCCCGGCCAGCTCGTGGAGAGTCTCGAACTCCGGGCGGTCCAGGTCGGCGTCGGCGAGCGACTGCTCCCGGACCCGGCGCAGATGTGCGGTGATCTTCTGCATGCGGGTCACCGCGCCCTCGACGTCGGAATCGAGTCCGGGAAGTACCGGCTTCCACCGCTCTATGTGACTGTCGACCCGGTCGCGTGGCTGCATGGCGGAATCGTACGCCTGCGGCGACGAGCTCCCTCACCGCGTCCGCGCTCGCCGGGACGACCGTGAACTGTCGTATCCCGATAACAAATTATTCGAAATCGAAATAAACCGAGCAGCCCCCTCGCCCTCGCCGGCCCGGGGCACCCCGGGCCGGTCCGGAACACCTTGAGATGCCGACCGTCCGGGCGCGGACGTCGGCCCGGGCCACCTCGCACGACTGGCCGATACGGATCCCCGCGATGACACCGGAGACAGCCCCGCGACCATTCCGACCTCTTCTTGAACATGTTCAAGAAGAGGTCTACAGTCCATGACAACGGGTTGTTGAACACGTTCAAAGGGGCTGGGGCATGGACCTCACCGTGGTCGCGTACATCATCTATCTGGTCGTCAGCGTGGCGCTCACCGTCTGGGTGGCGCGCACACTGAGCCGTAACGGGCGCATCTTCATCGCGGACGTCCTGAAGGGGAACGAGAAACTCGCCGACGCCGTGAACCACCTGCTGGTGGTCGGCTTCTACCTGGTGAACCTGGGCTTCGTGACGCTCTACCTGCGCAACACCGACACCATCGAGAACGCCCGCGCACTCTTCGACGCGCTCTCGCCGAAGATCGGCGTCGTGCTCCTGGTACTCGGCGCCATGCACCTGGGCAACGTCTTCGTCCTCAACCGGATGCGCCGACGGGGCCTGATGGAGCGTGAGCAGACCCCGCCGGTACCGCCGCAGGGCTGGACCGGGCCGCAGGGCCCGTGGACGGTACCCGCCGCCGGAAGGTGAGCGGCATGGCCCACTCCTCGACGCCGTCGAAGGTGATGGAGCCGGCACCGTCCGGGAGCTGCATGGTCTCGCCGGGCGCGAGGCGCTGCTTGAGG
>NZ_JBSFVR010000030.1:0-38309 GCF_053592415.1 Streptomyces sp. NPDC002690
GACCTGACGCCGGCCCGGCGCCGGCGCTCTGCGCCGGATGCGCGGGCGCTCGGGGCCGGTTCGGATGTCGGCTCCGTCCGGCCTGGTGAGCGGGCCCGCGCCCACGGCCGCCGCAGCCGGGCGGGTCCGGGGCGGACGGGTCAGGGGCCGGGCGGGTCCGGAGTCGGTCGGCTCAGGGCCGGTCGGCCTGGTCGAAACTCCGGGAGCCGGCCGGTAGGGCTCTGGCCACGGCTTCCGGCGTCGCGATGCCGGGGAGCATCTGCTGCCACCAACGGGCCAGGCGCTGGTGGAGGTCGCGGTGCCCGCACGTGACGTAGGAGAGGATCTGGATGCCGGTGAAGGAGCCCACCACGCTGGCCGCCACGTCCTCGGGGACCATCTCTTCCCGGAGTTCCGAGGCGCCTTGGGCGCGTGCCAGATCAAGAGTGAAGGCGCGCAGCCACCAGTTGTACATGCCGGAGTCGTCCGGCTGGAACAGCCTCTGTTCCACGGTGAGCCGTATGCTCGCGCGGAACAGCACGTCGGTGCGCAGTCGGTGGGCCAGCTCGTGCGTGAAGTCGATGACCTGCTGCATGGGTGACGCGGACGGGTCGCGTACCTCGGTCGGGATCTCGGTCTGAGCGGTCATCACCCCCTTCGCGATCTCCTCCTTCGACTTGAAGTGGAAGTACATGGCTCCTTTCGTGATGCCGCTGCGCTCCTGGATCTCGTTGATGCTGGCGGCCGCGTAGCCGCGCTCGTCGAAGACCTCCGCGGCTCCCACCAGCAGTCTGCGCCGCGTTTCGATCGCCCGTTCCTGTCGCGTCATCGTGTTACGTCCCTGCTTCCTGGAGATGTCGGTTCTGTGATGAGGCTGATTTCTCGCTTCAAAAACAAACCGTACGTTAAGTATTCTCGGTCGCGCCCGGCGGCCATCGAGTGCCGCCCGGGGTGCAACGCAGACAGGAGTCGTGACATGTCGGTTTCTCTCACCTCTACACACGTCCTCCCCGCTGAGCCCATGAGTCCTCTCCTCTTCGAGCGAACAGCGTCACGCGATCTGGTTCACCGCCGGGCCATAGGCGAAGTGCTGCTGACCGACCACTGGATACGTCTGGGGGCGCACCGCTTCAAGGTCGGCGCCCAGTGGTCGCGCGGGCACGGCTTCTACAGTCCGGTCAATGATCGTTGGCATGACCCCCTGCTCGCCGCCGAAAGCATCCGGCAGGCGTCCTCCCTGGTCAGTCATGTCTTCTACGACCTACCCCGGGACTACCCGACCCTGATGACGGAGTTGAGCACCGATCTCGACCCGGATGCTCTCCTCCTCGACGACCGTCCGGTCGATGTGGAACTTGCCATCGAGTGCAGGGACGTGAGGCTGCACGCGAACCGGCTCGCGGGGATGACGATGGACGTGTTACTCAGCCGCGGCGCGACGGAGATGGGGCACGCCCGGATGGTGTTCAGCTGCATGCCCCGTTCCGTCTACCGCAGGCTGCGGGGCGCGTACGCCGAGATGCTCGTGCCCATGCCCGCCCAGCCGGACCCTCTGCCACCGGGCGAGGTGGGGAGGGTCGTCGAAGCCGACGTGGTACTCGGCCGGCCGTTGGAGGGCGGGGGGACGGGGGGACGGTCCGAGAAGGTCTGGCCGTTGCGCGTCAACTGGGCGCACCCGACACTCTTCGACCACCCGACGGACCACGTGCCGGGCATGCTCCTGCTGGAAGGGGCGAGGCAGGCGGCTCAGAGTCTCGCCGGTCCGGGCAGGGTTCTGGCGGCGTCGATGTCCAACCGCTTTCACCGGTACGTGGAGTTCGACGCCCCGTGCCTTCTCCGTGCCTGGTTGCCGGGTCCGCCGGGAGGCTCCGGCCCGCACGAGGTGCGGGTAGCGGCCGAGCAGAACGGCACGGTCGTCTACGAGTGCCGTCTGACGGTCCACGACGCGTCGGCGTCCTCGGGCGGATCGCGGTGAACCGCCCGCACGTCCTGGTCACCGGCGGGTCCGGATTCATCGGCGGCACGGTGGTTCCCCTGTTGAGTTCCGCGGGTGTGCGTGTGCGTGTGCTGGTCCACGAGCGGTCCGTCGAGGCGGGGCGGTACGCCGAGGCCGTCGAGGGCGACCTCACGGATCCCGAGTCCCTGCGCGGCATCTGCCGGGGCGTGGACGGTGTGCTACATCTGGCCTCGTACGTCGGCAAGGACGAGGCGCGGTGCGTCGCCGTGAACGTCGACGGCACGCGCGGCCTCGTGCGGGAGGCGAGGCGCGCCGGTGTGGACCGGTTCGTTCAGCTGGGCACCGCGGCCGTGTACGGCAACGGCCCGTTCCGCGACCTGGCCGAAGGAGCGGTGGAGCCACGTCCGGTCTCGCCGACCAGTCGCAGCCGCCTCTCCGGCGAACGCTTCGCCCTGGAAGCGGGCGGTGCCGTCCTGCGCCCGTACCTCGTCTACGGCACCGGCGACCGGTGGGTGATGCCCGCCCTGCTGCGCATGTTGCGGGCCCTGCCTTCGGGGCTGCCCGAACGCGGGGCCGCTCTGCTCTCGCTCACCGAGGTCGGCAGCCTCGCCGGGTCCCTCGCCGACATGGCCGTGGCCGGCGGGGCGCGGCGGGCGGGCGGCGTCTTCCACGCCTGTCCGTCCCGGCCCGTCAGTCTGCGGGAGCTGGTCGCGGCGGCCCACCGTCACATCGGCTTCCCGCTCGTGAGTGGTGACCAGTCCTTCGAGCAGGCCCGGCAGGCCCTGGTCGCCGCCGGATGCGACAGCCACATCCTGGATCTGCTCGGTGTCGACCACTGGCTGGACGCGTCGCGGCTCGGCGCCGTGGGGGGCCGCACGCCCGAGGTCGGGCTCTCGGAGGGTCTGGCCACGCACGCCGCCTGGTACCGCGAACAGTTGCTCTGATCCCGTGTCACCTCCCGCGCGACCGCCGCGCGGGAGGTGACGCAGAACACATGCGCGCACCTCTTTCCGGAAAACAAACCGGACGTTAGGCTTTTCAAAACAAACCGATCGTCCGGCTTGGTAATTCGGCTGTGTCCCGTCACCTCCCCGAGGGAGAGCTCCGTGTCCACACCGATCGTGATCGTGAGTGATGTGCTTCCGGACGACACCGTCGTCCCGCTCAAAGCCGCGTGCGAGGTCCGCCAGGTCGACGGCCGCGACCGCGCCGCCCTGTTCGCGGCCCTGGCCGACGCGGACGCCCTGATCGTGCGCAGCGGTACGAAGGTCGACGCCGAAGCGCTCGGCCACGCGCCCCGGTTGCGTGTCGTCGCGCGAGCGGGCGTCGGCCTGGACAACGTCGACACCGCCACCGCTGCGGCTCGTGGCGTCACCGTGGTGAACGCCCCCGACTCCAATACCGTGAGCGTGGCCGAGCTCACCGTCGGGCTCATGCTCGCCCTGGTGCGCCACGTCAAAGCCGCGGCGCGCTCGCTGGAGGCGGGAGAGTGGCGCCGGTCCGACTTCACGGGCGTGGAACTCGCGGGCCGCACCGTGGGCATCGTGGGGAACGGCCGAGTCGGCAGGCAGGTCGCACGACGGCTGGCGGCCTTCGACATGCAGATCCTCGTGCACGACCCGTACACCGTCCCCGCCGACAGCGGCGTCCGGTCCGTCGAACTCGACGAGCTGCTCGCCACCAGCGACATCGTCACCCTGCATCTGCCGAGGACGCCGGAGACCACGGGCCTCATCGGGGCTCGGGAACTCTCCCTGATGCGGCCCACCGCGTACCTCGTCAACGCCGCACGGGGCGGCATCGTCGACGAGGCCGCCCTGGAGCGGGCGTTGAGGGAAGGACGCCTGGCCGGCGCCGCACTCGACGTCTTCACCACCGAGCCTCCCGGCCCGGCGCCGCTGCTGAGTCTGCCGAACGTTCTCGGGGTCCCCCACCTGGGGGCCGGCACGAGCGGCGCCCAGCTCAGGGCAGGACAGGACGTCGTCCGTCAGGTCCTCGCGGAGCTGGCTCCGCTGCTCGCCCCCACACCCGCCGCTGTCTGAGACCGCGCCCGCACGCCGGAGACCATCATGCCTGCACCTCCCTCAGCCGAGACAGTGCGCTCGCTGATCCCCAGAGCCCGCGACGACCTCGCGGAACTGGTCGCGCTGCGCACCGTCGTGGGGGTCTCGCCCCCGGACCAGTTCCACCGCGCGGCCCGCCGGATCGCCGATCTGCTCGCGGACGCCGGCTTTCCCGAAACCCGTCTGCTCCTCACCGACGACGGCCCCGAGACGGTCTACGCCCGCCGTCCCGGGTCGCCCGGCGCGCCCTCGGTGGTGCTTTACGCCCACTACGACGTCGTCTCCGCCCAGGACGAAACCTCGTGGCTTACACCCCCGTTCGAGCTGACCGACCGTGACGGACGCTGGTACGGCCGCGGCAGCGCGGACTGCAAGGGCAACGTCGTCATGCATCTCACGGCGCTGCGAGCCCTCCAGGAGGACCGGCCCGGCGAGTCCGTCCCGGACCTCGACCTCGTGGTCCTCGTGGACGGCTGCGAGGAACCCGGTGACGGAGGCTTGGAGAAGGTGCTGCGCGCCCACCCCGGTCTGGTCGTCGATCCCGACGTGATCGTCGTCGCCGACACCGGGAACGTCGCCCCCGGTGTCCCGACCCTCACCACCTCGCTGCGGGGCATGGCCGTCGTGGAGATCACTCTCTCCACACTGTCCAAGACGCTGCACTCGGGCCAGTTCGGCGGGCCCGTGCCCGACGCGATGACCGCCCTCATCCGCCTCCTGGACACGCTGCACGACAGCGGGGGCGCGACCGGGGTGCCCGGCCTGGCTCCCGGGCCGGCGTCCGGCGCCCACGACGGCAGGGACCGCGCGGAGCACGCGGAGCACGCGGAGGGAGACTTCCGCGCCGACGCGGGCCTTCTGGACGGCGTCGAGCTCATCGGCGCGGGCAGCGTCGCCGACCGGCTGTGGAACCTCCCGGCCGTCACCGTCCTCGCCGTGCAGTCCCCGCCCCTCGGCAGCGCCGTGCCCGCGCTGCTGCCGTCGGTCAAGGCGCTGATCAGCGTGCGCACGCCGCCCGGCGCGGACGTGTCCGACGCTCACGAGGCGCTGGCCGGGCATCTGCGGGACCGGGTTCCCTGGGGCGCGCACCTGGAAATCCGGCGTGTCACCAGCGGTCCGTCCTTCCTCGCCGATACCGGCGGGGACGCCCATGGCGTGATGCGTGACGCCCTGCGGGATGCCTTCGGTGTCCCCGTCCGCGAAGTGGGGGCCGGGGGCTCGATCGCCGTCTGCTCCGCCTTGCGGACGCTCTACCCGGACGCGGAGATCCTTCTGTGCGGTGTCGAGGATCCCCCGTCCAACATCCACGGCACCGACGAGAGCGTGAGCCCCCGCGAGATCGCCTCGCTGGCCCACGCCGAAGCGCTCTTCCTCAGCCGTCTGGCCGCTCTCCGGGCGAACCCGCGGAGTGCGGACGGCGACGGAGTCCCCCGCAAAGTCCCCCGCACCACGCCGACCGGCCCGCAGGAGGACCGATGATCTACCAGCGCGCCTGCGACATCGTCACCGACGAGGTCTTCCTCGAAGTCGACGACGTCGTGCCGGACAGCCGTCTCTTCCTGAAGCTGGAAGGGATGAACCCGGCCGGTTCGGTCAAGCTCAAGTCCGCGCTCGGCATGGTCGACGACGCCGAACGCAAGGGTGTGCTCTGGCCCGGGGGCCGGATCGTCGAGTCCTCCTCCGGCAGTCTCGGCATAGCTCTCTCCGTGATCGCCGCCTCCCGCGGATACGACTTCACCTGTGTGACCGACCCGAACGTCTCGCCGCAGAGCCTCGCTCTCATCCGTGCCCTCGGGGCCGACGTCGTCCAAGTGACCCGGCGGGACCACAACGGCGGTTACCTGGGCACCAGGATCGCCCGCATCCACGAGATGACCGAGGCCGACCCGGGGCTGGTATGGCTCAACCAGTACGCCAACCCCGCCAACGCGCAGGCCCACGCGCGGCGTACCGCCACCTCGATCCTGAAGAACATCGGCCACGTCGACGTCCTGCTGGTGGGTGCGGGCACCACCGGCACCCTCATGGGCTGCACGCGGCACTTCCGGACGTACTCACCGTGGACGAAGATCGTCGCGGTGGACACCGTCGGATCGGTGACCTTCGGCGGTCCGCCCGGCCCCCGTCACATTCCCGGCCTCGGCACGAGCCGCCGCCCGGAACTGTGCCGGCCCGACCAGGTCGACGAGGTCGTCCTGGTGGACGAGAGCGACGCCGTCCGCATGTGCCGCCGCCTGGCCCGTGAACGAGGGCTGCCGCTCGGGGGCTCCACGGGATCCGTCCTCGCCGCTCTGGAGTCGATCACCGACCGGATTCCCGCGGGCTCGCGTGTCGTGGCCCTGTCCCCGGACATGGGAGACCGCTACGTCAGGACGATCTATGACGACGAGTGGGTGGCCGACACCTTCGGAACGGATGTTCTCGACCATTCCGGCAGACGTCCCGTCGCCGTGTGACCCACCGGCGGCCTGACCGCCGGCCCCGAGAACGACGCACGACGTACCCATGCAGACAAGAGACGAGACGAGGAAATCCCGCATGTTCGACTTCCATGTGGTGGGCGGCGCGGTGCTGCGCGCCCTCATCGACGACTCCCGCCCCGACATCGTCGACACGGTGCGCTCCGCCTACCTCACCCACTACGACGGCGACTCCGTCAACCCCAACAGCTACTTCCTCCGCTTTCCGGACAAGCCGGACGCCCGCATCATCGCCCTCCCCGCCCACCTCGGAGGCGAGTGGGGCGTCTCCGGAATCAAGTGGATCGCCAGTTACCCCCGCAACATCGAGCGCAACATCCCGCGCGCCTCGGCCACACTGCTCCTCAACGACTACGAGACGGGCTACCCCTTCGCCTGCCTGGAGGCGTCCCAGATCAGCTCCGCCCGCACAGCCGCGTCCGCCGTCCTGGGGGCCCAGGAGCTGGCGGGCGGACCGACCGCCAACCGGATATGCCTGGTGGGCGCCGGGGTCATCGCGCGCAACATCGTCGAGTTCTTCGCCGCGCAGTCGTGGTCGGTGGACAGCTTCGTCGTCCACGACCGGGACGCCTCCTACGCCTCCGCCCTCACCCGCCGCATCGGCGAACTCGGCTACCGGGCCGAGCAGGAGAGCTCCTACGAGCGGGCCGCGGCCGACGCCGACATCGTGGTCTTCGCCACCACGGCGCCCGAGCCCTGGGTCACCCGGGCGGACTCCTTCGCCCCGGGCCAGACCGTCCTCAACGTCTCGCTGCGGGATCTCGGGCCGGAGGTCGTGGCCGGAGCGCAGAACATCCTCGACGACGTCGACCACTGCCTGACCGCCAACACCTCGCCCCACCTGGCCGAACAGCAGCTGGGAAACCGCGACTTCATCGACGGCACCCTCGCGCAGGTGCTGCGCGGCGAGATCACTCCGGCGACGGACCGGCCGCGCGTCTTCTCGCCCTTCGGGCTCGGTGTCCTCGACCTCGCGGTGGGACAGCGCCTCTACCAGCAGGCGGTGGACAAGGGCCTCGCGGTGTCGGTGCCCGACTTCTTCGGCGAGACGCAGCGCTGGAACTGAGACTCCGCACCGCTCTCCTCGCCCGCCAGTAGAAGGAGCCCCCGTCATGCCTCTCAGCACCGCCACCGCCTGGCCCCACGCCCCCGCGCGAGAAGTGGAGCTGGCCGCTCTCGCGGCCGGCCACGCCCAGCGCTTCCCCTGGTACCGCGAACTGCTCCTGCGCCGCGGCGTACTGGGATCCGGTGACCTGTCCGGACTCCCGGTCGTCGGCGCCGGCCTCCTCAGCACGCACTACTACACCGCGGACCACCCGCAACTGCCGGACGCGTCGGCGTACCACACCTCGGGAACCTCCGGCGGACAGCGCAAGCGAATCCTCTACTCCCCCGCCGACGACGACGCCTACGTGGCCCATCGCCGCGCGCTCTTCGGGGAGTTCACCCGGTCCTTACCGCCCGGCTCCGTCGCCGTGGCCGATCTCGGCACCGGCCACGCCGCGGCCTCCGCTCGCCGCGTCTTCCTCGAACTCGGCTTCCGTGCCTACGACATCGACTTCACGCGGCCCGTGGACGAGCACGTCGAGAATCTCAACACCTGGCGCCCCGACGTCCTCTTCACGATGCCGATGATCCTCGACAAACTGCTGCAGGCCAGTCCCGGCCTGGACATCCGCCCGCAGAAGATCATGGTCGTCGGCGATGTCGCGCCGCCGGCCTGGCGCGACCACATCGCCGACCGGTTCGGGCTGCGCCCCGAGGACGTACTGGACGTGTTCGGTTCCATCGAGGTCGGGGCCATCGCCCACTCGTGCGCCGAGACCGGGTTGTACCACTTCCACGACCACATCGTCCCCGAGGTCGTACCTCCCGAGGAACTGGTCCACCTCACCGAGGACGACCGGATCCCGTCCCGCCAGGAAGGAAGCGGGGCCCTTCTGCTGACGTCCCTCGCGCGCGCCTACTTCCCCGCGGTCCGCTACGTGACCGGCGACGCCGTCAGCGGTCTGCACCGCATCCGCCACAACGGGCGCGAGGTGTTCGCGTTCGAGCGCGTCGACGGGCGCCTCGCCGGGGACTTCAAGCACGGCGAGCGGATCAGCAACCACGACCTCGCCCGGATCATGGCCGAGAACTTTCCCGGCCGCCCCTTCGAGGCGTCCGACGAAGACGGTCTGGTCATCAGCGTCGTGGCGGACCGGGTAGGCGACGACCAGATCGCCGAGGTCCGGGCAGCCGTCGGCCGACTGGCCCCCGACGTCGCGCAGATGATCGCATCCGGCCTCGTGGGGCCGGTCCGTGTGAAGGCCGTGCCGCTGGACGGACTCCGATCCGGCCATGCCAAGCGCCGTCTCGACCTGAAGGAGGGCTGAGCGGTGTGCGGAATCGCCGGAACGGTATCCCTCGGACATACTCCCGTCCACGCTCCCTACCCGCTCGCCGCCTGCGCGGCCATGGCACACCGGGGCCCCGACGAGACGGGCGCCTTCGCCACGGCCGACGCCGCCCTGGCGATGTGCAGGCTCAAGGTCATAGGTCTGCACGACGGGTCCCAGCCCGTCCACAGCGACGACGGCACCGTCGTCTGCGTCCTCAACGGCGAGATCTACAACCACAAGGAACTGCGCGACTTCCTGGCCTCCCGGGGACGTCCGGTGCGCGGGGGCAGCGACGCGCAGGTACTGCCGCACCTGTATCAGGAACTGGGTGAGAGTTTCGTCGAGCGGCTCCACGGCATGTTCGCCGTCGCCGTCCACGACACCCGTCACCAGCGCCTCGTCCTGGCCACCGACCGGGTCGGCAAGAAGCCACTGTTCTACACCAGGCCGACCGGCGACTCGGTGGCGTTCGCCTCGGAGCTGCCCGCCCTGATGCTGCACCCCGGCATCGGCCGGGACATCGATCCCGTCGCCATCGACCAGTACCTCAGCTACCGGGTCGTTCCCGCGCCGCACACCATCTACCGGCAGGTCCGCAGGCTGGAGCCGGCGACGACGCTGGTGTTCGAGACGGGTCGTCCCGAACGGAGGCGCAAATACTGGCAGTTCGACTTCACCGCCGACCTGGCCGACACGCCGCAGGAAGAGATCGACGACCGGATCGACACACTGCTCCAGCAGGCCGTGGGTGACCGGCTGGAGTCGGAGGTGCCACTCGGCGCGATGCTCAGCGGCGGCCTCGACTCCAGCCTGGTGGTCGCCATGGCGACCCGGCAGCTGGGCCGGCCCCTCCACACCTTCTCCGTCGGCTTCGAGCACGCCGCGTTCGACGAGTCGGTGCACGCCCGCGCCGTGGCCGATCACTGCGGTACCCACCACCACGTGTACCGGATAGGCGCCCAGGACGCGAGGGAGGCCGTCGACACCATCCTCACCCACATGGGCGAGCCCTACGCGTTCCCGTCCGCCATCGCGGCATCCTGCATGTACAAGCTGGCCGGACAGCACGTCACCGTGGTGCTGACCGGCGACGGAGCCGACGAGATCTTCTGCGGATACGGTCGCTACCAGCGCCTGCGCGACCTGCCCGGAGACGGTGATCTCGCCGACCGCTACGAGCGCGTCCTCGTGGACGGTGTACCCCACGTGCTCAAGGACGCGCTGTACTCGGCCGACTTCGCCGAGCGAATCCCGGGTCACCCGCACAACTACCTCAGGGCCCGCTTCGGCCGCACCGATCCCTCGGTGCCGGACCTGGACCGCGCCATGCAGGTCGACAGCGGATTCTGGCTGCCGGACGCGCAGTTGGTGAAGATCGACCGCATGTCCATGGCCCACTCCGTCGAACCCCGCAGCCCGCTGCTCGACCACCGGCTCATCGACTACGTCACCCGCATCCCCGCCGGCCGCAAGCTCGTCGGGGGGCAGGAGAAGGCCCCGCTCAAGCGGGTGGCCGCCCGCTACCTGCCGCGGCAGGTCCTGGAGCGCCGCAAGCAGGAACTCGCCGTGCCCCTGGAGAGCTGGCTCGGCACGGAACTGCGCTCCACCATCACCGACACCCTGCTGTCCGACGCCTCGCTGGAACGCGGCTACTTCCGCCCGGACGTCCTGCGCTCGACGGTCCGCGAGTTCCGGCCGGCGCACAGCTACGCGCTGTGGACGCTCTACATGCTGGAGCGCTGGCACCAGCTCCAGGAGGGCAGCGCCGCCAACGAGGCGCCCGCAGTCGCCCACGCCTGATACCGCACCGCGACGGATCATCCGCCCGACCCTTCCCACACGCCTACGAAGGTGACATCCATGCCCTCTTCCACGACGCTCCTCGGCGCACCGTCCATGCCCGCCGAAGGAGTCCGGCTCAAGCCCACGTTCGACGCTCACCGACTGCTGCGCGAACTCACTTCCGTCCGCGAGCACTCCTGGGACCAGCAGCGCGTCTACACCGAGGACGGTGTCGGCGCAGCCACCGAGGTCGACTGGCGTTGCCTCGCCCTGCGCAGTCCCGGTGGCGCCGGCGACCGCACGGACCCGGGCGGTCCGGGACCGCTGGGCTTCGCGGACACCGTGTGGCTCGACCGCATCCCCTACGTCCGCGAGGTGCTGGAGTCGATCCCGGCTCCGCTGCACGCCGTCCGGTTCATGGCGCTCGGCCCCGACACCGTCGGTATGGACCACACCGACCCCAAGTACGGGCCGCGCTGGGGTGTCGGGCGGCTGCACGTGCCGGTCGTCACCAACCCCGACGCCGTGCTCGTCCTCGACGGTGTCGAACACCGCTGGCAGCCGGGGGATTTCTGGTTCGGCGACTTCAGCCGCACCCACCGCGTGCAGAACAGCGGCAGTGAGCACCGCGTGCACCTGGTCATCGACGTCCTGGTCACCCCCGGTCTGGCGTCCCTCTTTCCGGAGACCTGGCAGGAGTACTTCAGCGAGGGCGAGGTCCTGTTCAACCGGCAGGAGAGCCCACAGACCGCCGACGAACTCCGTCGGCTGGGCACCACCCGCTTCTCCCTCCCCGCCACGTTCCACCTGTGGGAGGACTTCACCCCGCTCTCGGCCGACCAGCCCCAGGAGACCGCGACGCTGGCCGAGGACGGCGACCGGATGACGCTCCGGCTGTCCGGTGACCGTGTCTTCGCGCTGGTGCACCTCGGCGACAACGAGTACCGCCTCGCCGGCTGGAGCGAGGAGCGCACGCTCCAGGTCTTCCCCGAAGGCCCGGACCCCAGGGTCGTGCTGCGGACCCGCGAGGGCGACCAGGTCCACGAACTGACCGTGCCCGCCGAGCACCTCGCCGCCTGACCCACCACCGTGCGGGGCGCAGCCACGGCTGCGCCCCGCCCCGACCGAGGGAAGCCATGACCGCCTACCGCGACAGCGGCGCGCCATTCGCGGCGACCGCCACCGACCGTCCCAGGCCCGCCGTCATCGTCGTCACCGACCTGGTCGTGCTCGCCAAGCATCTGCGCCTGCTGGACGTGGCCGAAGAGCGCGGCGTGACACCGCTGTTCGTCTTCGGGCCCGAAACCCCCGCCGAGGAGCTGGCCCGGCATCGCGGCGATCCGGAGCACCCGCTCTCCCGTCTTCTCGACGAGGACGTCCGGCATGTCGCGGACACCTCGCTGGAGACCCTGTTGCGCGGGGTCGCGCCCTGGCTGCGCGACCGGACCGTGCGTGCGGTCCTGAACGTCGGCGAGGTGTTCGTGGAGGCGGCAGGAGCCATCGCCCAGACGCTGGGGCTGCCCGGTCCCGGTACGCACGCGGCGCTGGTGTGCCGCAACAAGGTGCTTCAGCGCTTGGCCGCCCCCGCTCTCGCGCCCCGCTGGACCCTGCTCCAGCGGGGCCGGGCGAGGCCGGCGGACGGCTGGGGCGTGTTCCCCGCCGTCCTCAAACCGGCTTCAAGGATGTCCAGTTCGGGTGTTCGAGCGGTCGACGGGCCGGGCGACGTCACTCCGCTCCTGCCCGACTACGGCTCCGACGAGCTGCTCCTGCTGGAGGAACGGGTCGTCGGCCGCGAGTACTCCGTCGAGACGCTGGTCCGGGACGGCGAGGTGCTCTGGGCCGGCATCACCGCGAAGGACACCAACGAGTCCGGCACGTCCTTCTTCACCGAGACCGGTCACACGTCGCCCGCGCCCGGTCTCACGCCGGCCCAGGAGGAGCTCCTGCTCCGGGCCAACACCGAGTTCCTGCGGGCCGTCCGGTTCGGCACCGGCATGTGCCACGCCGAGTTCAGGCTGACGGCGCAGGAGCGGGTGATCCTGATGGAGGCTGCGGCCCGGCCGCCCGGCGACGCCATCACCAGGCTGTGGCGCCTGGCCACGGGCATGGACCTGGACGCCGCCCTGCTGGACCTCGCGCTCGGCGTCAAGCCCGCCACCGCGCCGCCGGGCCGCCGCGCCAGGCAGGTCTACCTCGACCATCCCCGGGGGTTGCTCGCCGACGTGACGGCGAAGGACGTGCCCGTCCACTGGGTCGGTGAGGAGGGGCGGTGGCCGGATCTGCCCCCGCTCCCGGGCGACGCACCGGCCCGAAGTCACGCCGTTCTGGTGAGCCGGCGCCGCGGCGACCTGCTCGGTGACCAGTCCGACTCCCAGGGCCGGTCGGTGTCCGTCGTCCTGGACGGCCCTCTCGACGCGGATCTCGACGGGGCCGTGGCCGAGGCGACCGCGATCACGGCGATCCACACGCTGGAGCCGTCGCCCGCCGAGACCGAAGGGGCGGTGCGGTGACCGCCCGCCCCGCCGCCACCCCCGGCACGAGCACCGGGGCCGCGGCGCGCGACGAGGCGAACGCGCGGGCCGTGGCCTGCCTCACCGGATCGCGTCCCGTCCTGGAGACCGTCGCCCCCGCCGGTGAGGTCGTCCCCGGCATGACCCCCCGGACGGTCCTCGTCTCCGGTCCTCCCATGCCGTGGGCGGAGTACGGGGGCGGGCAGCGCCGGGCCGTCGTCGGCGCCGTCCTCTACGAGGGTCTCGCCCGGAGCGGTGCCGAGGCCGAGGCGCTGCTCGCGGACGGCACGATCGAGGTGCGAGCCTCCCACGACCACGCCACGGTCGGCTCGCTCACCGGCGTGTGCACCGCCTCGATGCCTGTGGTCGTCGTCCGTGACGAGGCTTCCGGACGGCGGGCGTTCTGCCGGATGAACGAGGGCGCCGACCGCGCCTCGCTCACCTTCGGAGTCTGGGACGAAGGGGTCGGCGCCCGGCTGCGACACGTCTCCGAGGTCGTCTCGCCCGCGCTCGCCGAGGTGCTGGAGCACGTGGGCGGGCTGCCGCTCGCCCCGCTCGTCCGCCGGGCCCTGGCCATGGGCGACGATCTGCACAGCCGTCACAAGGCATCCGGCGCCCTGCTGCGGACCGTCGTGCTGGACGCCCTGCTCGACCTGTCCGCGAGCGGGGTCGCGCCGCGGCACCGGGCGCTGGCCGGCTATCTGCGCTCGGCCGAGTACCTGTTCCTGCACCTCGTGATGGCGGCGGCCAAGGCCGCGACCGACAGCGCCTCCGGCATCGCCGGCAGCACGATGGTCACGGCGATGAACCTCAACGGGAAGCAGTTCGGGTTACGGGTCTCCGGCCTCGGCGACCGCTGGTTCACCGCACCGCTCCCGCCGGTGTCCACCCTGCGCGGCCGCCTCTACGACGGCTGGACCACGGACGACCTGGAGTACGTGGGCGGTGAGAGTCTGATCACGGAGACGATCGGCCTCGGCGGCATGGCCGCCGCGGCGGCCATGCCCTTGCAGGACCACTCCGCCGGCACGCCGGCCGACATGATCCGGCTCACCGAACGCATGTATCGCATCACCCTGCGGGAGCACCCCGAGTACCGCATCCCGGCGCTCGCCTACCGCGGCGCACCGTGCGGCATCGACGTGACGCGCGTCGCGGAGACCGGAATCGTCCCCGCGATCCACCTCGGCGCGACGCTCCGCGACGGCGGGCACGCCGGCGCCGTCCTGTTCCTTCCTCCCCTCGAACCCTTCCGACGGGCCGCGGAATCGCTGTCCGCCGCCTCGCGCGGTCAGCACGACCGCACCAGCCCGACCCGGAGAAACCTGTGACGCCCTCGCTGCCCTCTCGCCCGGACACGGACGAGGCCCCCCTGACCCTTTCGGACGGCCCGGGCCGTCCGGCCAAGCCCCCGGCTCCCCTCGGTCCCGTCCGCAGCTGGCTCGCCGTGGTCGCCGTGGGCATGGGCGTCTTCGCCTTCACCACCACCGAGATGGTCCCGATCGGACTGCTTCCCGCCATGAGCCGGGACCTCGGCGTCTCGGAGGGCTCCGTCGGCCTGTCGGTGACCCTGTACGGCGCCATCGCGGGCCTCTTCGCACCGGTGCTGACCGCGGCGACCCGCAGGCTCGACCGCCGAGTGCTGCTCCTGCTGGTTCTCGGCATCTTCATCGCGGGCAACGCCTTCACCGCGCTGTCGTCCTCGTACGCGGTCCTCATGGTCTCGCGGTTGCTGACGGGCTTCGCGCACGGGGTGATGTGGTCGATCGCCGCGAGCATCGCCATCCGTCTGGTGCCGAAGGGCCAGGCCGTCAGGGCCACCGCGGTCGTCTTCAGCGGCATCTCCATCGCGTCCGTCGTCGGCGTCCCCCTCGGTACTCTCATCGGCCAGTCAGACTGGCGTACCGCGTTCTGGGTGATCTCGGGGACAGGCATCCTGATCCTGATCGCGGCGGTGCTGCTCGTGCCACGTCTCGAACCGCGCACCGTGGTGCGCCTGGCCGAACTGCCCCGGCTGTTGCGGGACGGCAATCTCCGGATCGCCACCCTCGTCACCGCGGCCATGGTGATCGGTCACTTCGCCGCCTACACCTACGTCGCGCCCTTCCTCGAACAGGACGCGGGCATCCCGGCCCACTGGGTCAGCGCCCTGCTGCTCCTGTACGGCGTGGCCGGCGTCGTCGGCAACTTCGGGGGCGGCGCGGCTGCCGCTCGCGCACTGCGCACCACCACGCTCACCTGCATCCTGCTGCTCGCCGCGACCGTCGTCCTGCTGGTGGTCAACGGCGAGTGGCACCCCGGTACGGTCGCCCTTCTGCTCGTGTGGGGCATCGCCTACACCGCGCTGCCGGTCTGCCTGCAAACTCTCGTCTTCGCCAGCGCCCCGCAGGCCCCCGAAGCCGCGACCTCGCTGTACATCTGTGCCTTCAACATCTCCATCGCGCTCGGCGCGCTGGTCGGCGGGTGGTCCGTCGACGCGTCCGGCCCGTCCTCGGTGATGTTCATCGGTGCCGGATTCAGCCTGGCCGCAGCCCTCCTGATGACCCGCTACCGCGTCGTCCGCCCCGACTAAAGCGTGTTGCGAAAGTGGCGCCGTCCGCCCGGAGGGCGGGTCCGGCGGCGTCCGGTGCGTGCGATCCCGACAACGGGCGAGCGTGCGTGCCGGGCGTCGCCGGACGGGCGGGACTTTCGCAACACGGCCCAGTGCCGAACACCCCTTCCCGGAGGCATTCATGACCGCACCCCTCGTCGGACCACCGGTCGACCTGCGCTCCGACACCGTCACCCGGCCGGACGCGCGCATGCGCGAGGCCATGGCCCGCGCCGAGGTGGGCGACGACGTCCTCGACGGAGACCCCACCATGCGGGCGCTGGAGGCGAAGGTCTCCGCGCTCCTCGGCACCGAGGACGCGCTGTGGGTGCCCAGCGGGTCGATGGGCAACCTGATCGCTCTGTGCGTGCACCTCGAACGGGGAGACCGGTTTCTCGCCCCGGACCGCGCCCACATTCTCGATCTCGAAGCCGGTACGGCCGCCTGGCTGGCCGGAGGCATGCCCCGTGCCCTGCCCTGGACGGCCGGCCCCGGAGTGCCGGACCCGTCCGACGTCAGCCGGGCCGTCGCTCCCGGTGGACCGTATTTCGCCCTGCGGGACCGGCTGTTGTGCCTGGAGAACACTCATGGCGCGGCCGGCGGCACCGTCACCGCTCCGCAGCAGCACCGCCGCCTGGTCGCCGTCGCCCACGACTCCGGGCTGCTGGTCCATCTCGACGGCGCCCGCCTGTGGAACGCCGCCTCCGCAC
Organism: Streptomyces sp. NPDC002690; assembly: GCF_053592415.1. Lineage (NCBI taxonomy): Bacteria > Bacillati > Actinomycetota > Actinomycetes > Kitasatosporales > Streptomycetaceae > Streptomyces > Streptomyces sp. NPDC002690. Next base: position 16,453 of record NZ_JBSFVR010000030.1, read on the forward strand.
TCGGCGTCGCACCGGCGGTGCTGGCCGAGGGCGCCGACACCGTCCAGGTCTGCCTGAGCAAGGGGCTCGGCGCGCCCGTGGGTTCGGTGCTGGCGGGGAGCGTGGAGTTCGTGCGGCAGGCCCGTAGGGTCCGCAAGATGCTCGGAGGCGGTGTCCGGCAGGGCGGAGTCCTGGCGGCGGCCGGGCTGGTGGCCCTGGAGCGCCTGGACCGGCTGGCCGTCGACCACGAACACGCCCGGCTTCTCGCGGCCGGCCTCGCCGACCGGGGGTGGAAGGCCGCGGCCCCGCAGACCAACATCGTCCTGGTGCCCGTCGACGACCCGGCCGGCACCGTGGCCCGGCTCGGACGGAGCGGCATCCGCACCCTGCCGACGGACACCGGCATCCGCATGATGACGCACTGTGACGTCTCACGCCACGACATCCTGCGGACGATCGACGCCTTCCCTCCGCCCGCCTGAGCGGAGTGCCGGGGGCGGGCGCCGCGATACCCCGGAGAGCCGCAACCCGGCATCCGACCGGCACCGGCACCCGGACAGCCTGCCGACACCCCCGAACGGTGTCCGACCTCGATCGGCCGGGCACCACCGAGCCGCCCGCCGATCCCTCCACCGGAGCGCCCATGCCGTTGTCGCGTGCACCACGCAACTGGATTCCCGAAACCGGCCCGGAGCCACGGCCCCGGCCACCGGGTGAACCGGAGCGCGCGTCCGGTGCCACGGGGTCCGCCGCCCTGCCGCTGGCCGGGGCCGTCGCCGGAGGCGCCGCGCTCGCCCTGGAGTCCGTGGTCAACGGCAGGCTCGGGGAACACGCCGGATCCGTGGCCGCGGCGACCTGGTCCAACATGCTCAGTCTGTCCGTCGTGGCCGTCGCCGCGATATTCCTGACGGCCCTGCGGCCGGCGTTCGCCGCCCTGCGCGCCGCGTTGCGGTCCGGCGCCTTGCGCCCCTGGCACTGCCTCGGCGGCGTCGCCGGCGGCAGCATGATCCTGACCCAGGCGCTGACCGCGGCGAAGCTCGGCCCGGCCTCGTACACGCTCGCACTCGTCTCCGGCCAGACGCTCTGCGGGGTGCTCGTCGACCATCTCGGACTGGGCCCGGGTGCCCCGCACCCGGCGACCCGGCGCCGACTGGTCGGCGGACTGCTCTCCATCTGCGCGGTGGCCCTTCCGGTGCTGGCCGCACCGGACGCCGGACGCACGCTGGCGCTCGCCGCCCTGCCCTTCCTCGCCGGCTGCGCCCTGTCCTGGCAGATGGCGGTGAACGGCCGGGTGGACGAGGCTGCCGGACGTCACCCGTACCCCGCGGTCCTCCTCAGCTTCGCCACGGGGAGCGCGCTGATGCTCGCGGCCGTCGCGGCAATGGCGGTGCTCGACCGGCTGCCCTCACCCCGCTCGGGCCCGTCGTGGCACTACACGGGCGGCCTGCTCGGCTGTGTGGTGGTGCTGTCCGCCGTCCTGACCGTGCGCCGCATCGGCGTACTGGCCGCGGGGCTCGGCATGGTCGGCGGACAGGTACTCGGGTCGCTCGTCCTGGGGCCCCTGATGGGGCAACCGCCGTCGCACCTCTGGGCGGTCGTGCTCGGAGCGGTGCTGCTGATCGGCGCGGCCGTGCTGGCGGCTCCGTCCGCCCCCGGCCCTCTTCCGCCACCCCTCACGATTCATCCGCCCGACGGGCTCGACAGAGGAGAAACGTGACCCCTGGTGGTACGACAGCAACGCGCCATCCGTTCACGCGAAGCCATCCTGCGCGCCGCGGCAAGGGTCGTGGACCGGCACGGTCTGACCGCAGCGACCATCTCCAGGGTGAGCGTCGAGGCGGGCCTCTCCAAGGGTGCGATCTACTTCCACTTCGCCGACAAGAACGCACTGGCCTCCGCCTTGGAGCACGAGGCGGCACGGGCGTTGGACGCGATGGTGGCCGCCCTGGTGCGCCGGGCGGCGCCCGCTCTGACGACGATGGTCGAGACGACGCGCGAACTCGCCCGCGCGCTGACCGATGACGTGGTCGTGCGGGCCGGGTTCCAGGTCAGTTGCGACCGCGCCGAGGGGGGAGAGCCGGTCCTGCGCGGCCGGCTCTCCTGCCTGCTGGCGAGGCTGCTGGAGGACGCCCGGCGCGACGGAAGCCTCGCGCCGGGCGCAGCCGTCGACGATATCGTCGTCTGTCTCGTCACGATCACGGTGGGAATCCAGGTGCTGGCCCGCCGACGCGGCGCCCCCCAGGGAGGCGCCCAGGCTCTGGAACGCTTCTGGCACGGCGCCCTGCCCGAACTGGCCCCCGGCCCGCCACCGGCGTACCGGAGGAGACGGGACGGGCAGGGAGAGCGGCGGGAAGGCGGATCGGCTCCCTGTGGCCGCACCGACAGCCCTTGAGAGGTGTCCCGCACTTCGTGGGTGCGCACCCGCCAGGTAGTACGGGGCGTCCCTCAGCCCGGACAGGGTTCCGTGCCGCGGTGGCGGACCGCCCGGGCGAGCGCCTCCACCACGTGGCCGGCCAGCCCCACCGGGTCGTGCGCGTGGGCGAGATGCCCCTGCCCCGGCATGACGGTGACGCGGGCGCGCGGCAGGGCCGACGCGATGCGTGCGAACGCGTCGCCGTAAGGGGCGGTGCCCTCGTTCTCAGCTCCGAGCAGCAGGGTGACGGGCACTTCGAGGGCGTCGAACTCCCCGAGGCCGGCGGGGTGTTCGTTGAGAGCGGTCAGCTCGTGGAAGAGAGGCGCCGCCAGTGGCCTGAGGACTTCCCAGGTGTCGCTCTCGCGCAGCCGCGCCACGTACTGCTCGGAGAAACCCGACATGTCCCGGTTCACGATCTCCACGGCACGGTCCAGGTCGCCGTCGTCGGCGGCCTCCCGCAGTGCGTCGAGCACGTGGTTGCCGAAGGGGCGCACGACCGGTTCGTAGAGAGTCAGCGAGTGGACGTGCCGGGTGTGCCGAGCGGCGGTCTCCAGCGCCACCAGTCCGCCGAAGCTCCAGCCGAACAGGTCCACCCCCTGCCGCGCGTCCTCCTCCGCCGTGATCACGTCCAGCACGTGGCCGAGGTCGTCGATCTCGGTGCGGAACGAGTAGCCCGGACCGAGCGCGCCGCTCGGCCTTCTCCCCCGCCGGTTGAGCACGTAGACCGGTCCGGCCACGTCCAGCGCGTCCACGACCGGCTGCCACGAGGCGGCGTCGGCCATGACGCCGGGCACGATCAGAAGCGGCCGGCCCAGACCGGCTCGCCGGGTGAGGGCGAGCGTGACGCCCTCGCGTTCCACGTGCTTCAGCACGACGTGATGCCTCCTGAGGTGATCCCCGTGCCTGCGGGAAGGCACGTACGGGAGGCACAACGACCGCTCGTACGAGGAGAAACGGGCGGTACCGCGTCGGACTGCCGCCGGGTGGGTCAGGTGTTCTGGCGCAGCGGGGCGGTGCGCGGGTTCTGCGGGGGGACGGCGGGGTGGGGGGTGAGGCCGAAGGTGGTGAAGGCGGTGCGGTCGGGAAGGGGGTAGGGGGTGGTGCCGGTGAGGTGGTTGAGGATGGTGGCGCTGCGGTGGGCGGCGAGGCCGAGGTCGGGGGCGCCGACGCCGTGGGTGTGGCGTTCGGCGTTCTGGACGTAGATGTTGCCGGTGACGGCGGGGTCGAGTTCCAGGCGGTGGTGGAGGTCGACGCGGGGGCGGCCGGCGGTGTCGCGGCGGATGTGGGGGGCGAGGGCGGTGAGCAGGGTGTCGAGGGGGCGTTCGCGGTAGCCGGTGGCGAGGACGACGGCGTCGGTGGTGTGGCGGGTACGGGTGCCCTGCTCGATGTGTTCGAGGTGGAGTTCGAGGCGGTTTCCGGCGAGGCGGCCGGCGGTGCGTACCCGGACGCCGGGGGTGAGGGTGGCGTCGGGCCAGCCGCCGTGGAGGGTGCGCCGGTAGAGCTCGTCGTGGATGGCGGCGATGGTGTCGGTGTCGATGCCCTTGTGGAGCTGCCATTGCCGGGTGACGAGGTGGTCGCGGGTCTCTTCGGGGAGGCCGTGGAAGTAGCGGGTGTAGTCGGGGGTGAAGTGTTCGAGGCCGAGTTTGGAGTATTCCATCGGCGCGAACGCGGGGGTCCGGGCGAGCCAGTGGATCTTTTCGTGGCCGTGGGGGCGGGCGCGGAGCAGGTCGAGGAAGATCTCGGCGCCTGATTGTCCTGAGCCGATGACGGTGATGTGTCCGGCGGTGAGGAGCTTCTCGCGGTGGTCGAGGTAGGTGCCGGAGTGGATGACGGGGAGGTCCTCGGCTGCGGCGAGGGGGCGGAGCGGGGCGGGTACGTGGGGTTCGGTGCCGATACCGAGGGCGATGTGGCGGGTGTGGGCGCGGCCGAGGGCTTCGGCTTCGCCGTCGGGGTCGAGCTGGGTGAAGTCGACCTCGAAGAGGGCGCGTTCGGTGTTCCAGCGGACGGCGTCGACCTGGTGGCCGAAGTGGAGTCCGGGCAGTTGCTGGGTGACCCAGCGGCAGTAGGCGTCGTATTCGGCGCGTTGGATGTGGAAGCGCTCGGCGAAGTAGAAGGGGTAGAGGCGGCCCAGGGTGCGGAGGTAGTTGAGGAAGGTCCAGGGGCTGGTCGGGTCGGCGAGGGTGACGAGGTCGGCGATGAAGGGGACTTGGAGGGTGGCGCCGTCGATGAGGAGGCCGGGGTGCCAGTGGAACGCGGGGCGCTGTTCGTAGAAGGCGGTGGTCAGCGGGGCGTGCGGGGAGTGGGGTTGGCGGAGGTGGTGGGCGAGGGCGGCGAGGGAGAGGTTGAAGGGGCCGATGCCGACGCCGATGAGGTCGTGGGGCTGGTCGGCGGTGGGGGTGGTGCGGTCGGTCATCGGTGGGTGGAGCCTTCCGTGAGTTCGGGGGCGGGGCGGGTGACGGGGGCGGGGCGGGTGATGCGGGCCGGGCGGGTGACGTGGGCGAGTCGGGTGACGTGGGCGAGGAGGCCGGTGAGGTCGCCGGAGGTGGTGCGGGGGTTGAGGAGGGTGGCCTTGAGCCAGAGGCGGCCGTCCGCGTGGGCGCGGCCGAGGACGGCTTCGCCGCGGTCCAGGAGGGTGCGGCGGAGGGTGGCGACGGTGCGGTCGTCGGCGTCGGTGGGGCGGAAGAGGACGGTGCTGATGGTGGGGGGCGCGTGGAGTTCGAGGCCCGGGGTGCGGGTGACGAGGCCGGCGAGGTGGTGGGCGGCGGCGATGGTGCGGTCGACGAGGTCGGCGAGTCCGTCGCGGCCGAGGGCTTGGAGGGTGACGGCGATTTTGAGGGCGTCGGGCCGGCGGGTGGTGCGCAGGGAGCGGCCGAGGGTGTCGGGGATGCCGGCTTCGGTGTCGTCGTCGGCGTTGAGGTAGGGGGCGAGGTGGTGGAGCGGCTCGAGGTGGTGGCGGCCGGGGACGGCGAGGATGCCGGCGGGGGCGGGCTGCCAGCCGAGTTTGTGCAGGTCCAGGGTGACGCTGTGGGCGCGGTGGATGCCGTGGATCTTGGTGCGGTGGGTGGGGCTGAAGAGGAGGGTTCCGCCGTAGGCGGCGTCGATGTGGAGTTCGGCGCCGTAGGTGTCGCAGAGGTCGGCGATGTCGGTGAGGGGGTCGATGGCTCCGGTGTCGGTGGTGCCCGCGGTGGCGGTGACGAGGTGGGGGCCGGGGGTGGTGGTGAGGGCGTGATGGAGGGCGGTGAGGTCCATGACGCCGGTGGGGGCGGGGACGACGTGGGGGGCGGGGAGGCCGAGGAGCCAGGCGGCGCGGGTGACGCTGTGGTGGGCGTTGGCGCCGTGGATGGTCCGTACGGGGCCGTGGCGTTCGCGGGCGAGGAGGAGGGCGAGTTGGTTGGCTTCGGTGCCGCCGGTGGTGATGACGGCGTCGGGGCGGGGGTGGTGGGGGTAGATCTCGCGGGCGAGGGTGGCGGTGAGTTCGGTTTCGAGGGTGGTGGCGGCGGGTGCCTGGTCCCAGGAGTCCATGGAGGGGTTGAGGGCCGAGGCGGCGAGGTCGGCGGCTGCGGCGAGAGCGAGGGGCGGGGTGTGGAGGTGGGCGGCGCAGTGGGGGTGTGCGGGGTCGGCGGCGCCTTCGGCGAGGGCGGTGACGAGGGTGGTCAGGGCGTGGTGGGCGCCGGCGCCCTCGTCGGGGAGCAGGGAGCCGATGGCGTGCCGGGTGCGGGCGGTGGTGGCGGTGGGACCGCCGGCGGGGAGGGGGCCGGCGCGGCGGGTGGCGCCTTCGCGGAGGGCTGCGAGGACGGTGTCGAGCAGGGGGCGGAGGTGGTCGGGGCCCGCGGTGCCGCCGGCGAGGGGTGGGGTGGTGGACATGGGTGTGGGCTGCCCTTTCGGTGGTGGTGGGTGGTGGACGTGCGGGCGCTTCGTCGTTCGGGACGCCCCCTCGGGCCGCCCGGTCCAACGATGCCGACCCTAAAGGGGTATGGGAGTGTGTCGCGGCGCACGCGTACGTATTACCCAAGCCTGTACGGGAGTTCGAGTCAGGTCGGCGCGCAGGTACGGGGCAGCAGGCGTTCGCACGGCACGCGTCTCCATGTTCGACCACGCTTGTTCTCAGGCCGGTTGAGCCCGTACACGCGACCGCGCCCGGCACTCTCAAGATATAGCGCACCGGGGGGCTTGCGGCAAGGCCCCCGGTGTACCGCAGAATCGCCACTTCCGCCGCACGGGGCGCACGTCGTCGCGTCGCGGTCCGTCGGTGGTCCGGCCGGGTCACCGGCGCGGCTTTCTTCGCTGAGTGGGGTGTTCATGACGGATGGGTTCACGAAGGACGTGAGCGGTGCGGACGTGATCGGGGTGGGCGTGATTGGCGCGGACGAGTTCGGCGCGGACGAGTTCGAGGCGGACGTCATCGTGGTCGGCGGCGGGCCGACCGGGCTGATGCTGGCCGCCGAGTTGCGGTTGCACGGCGTCGGGGTGGTGGTGCTGGAGAAGGAGACCCAGCCCACCCGGCAGTCCCGCTCGCAGGGCCTGCACGCGCGCAGCATCGAGGTGATGGACCAGCGCGGGCTGCTGGAACGGTTCCTCCGGCTCGGCAAGCAGGTCACCTCGGGCGGGTTCTTCGCCGGGCTCGGCAAGGTCTGGCCCGAGCACCTGGACACCGCGCACTCGTACGTACTCGCCATCCCGCAGGCCACCACCGAACGCCTGCTGGCCGAGCACGCCGTCGAGTTGGGCGCCGACGTCCGGCGGGGCCACGAGGTGGTCGGGCTGAGCCAGGACGACCGGGGGGTGACGGCGGAACTCGCGGACGGGGCCAGGTTGCGCTCACGTTGGCTCGTCGGCTGCGACGGTGGCCGCAGCGTGGTGCGCAGGCTGCTGGGCGTGGGCTTCCCCGGCGAGCCCGCCCGGGTCGAAACGCTGCTGGGCGAACTGGAGTTGGAGGCAACGGCGGAGGAGGTGGGCCGGGTGGTCGCCGAAGTCCGCAAGACACAGCTCCGGTTCGGGCTGATGCCACTGGGCGACGGGGTGTTCCGAGCCATCGTGCCCGCCGAGGGCGTGGCCGAGGACCGTTCGTCGGGCCCGACCCTGGAGGAGTTCCGGCGGCGGCTGCGCCATTTCGCGGGCACCGACTTCGGTGCGCACTCGCCGCGTTGGCTCTCCCGCTTCGGCGACGCGACCCGCCTGGCCGAGCGCTACCGGACGGGCCGGGTGCTGCTCGCCGGGGACGCCGCGCACATCCACCCGCCGACCGGCGGGCAGGGACTCAACCTCGGTATCCAGGATGCCTTCAACCTCGGCTGGAAGCTGGCCGCCGAGGTCAACGGCTACGCGCCGGAGGGACTGTTGGACAGTTATCACTCCGAACGCCACCCGGTCGCCGCCGAGGTGCTCGACAACACCCGGGCGCAGATGGTGCTGCTGTCGACCGAGCCCGGCCCTGTGGCGGTGCGCCGGCTCCTCTCGGAGCTGATGGACGTCGAGGAGGTGAACCACCGCCTCATCGAGAAGATCACCGCGATCGGAGTCCGTTACGACGTCGGTGAGGGCCATCCCGAGGGCCACCCCCTCCTCGGCAAGCGACTGCGGGACGTGGGCCTGAAGCAGGGGCGGCTGTACGGCCTGATGCACGCCGGGCGCGGCCTGCTGCTCGACCGGACCGGCCGGCTCTCCGTGGACGGCTGGGCGGACCGTGTCGACCATGTGGTCGACGGCAGCGAGGAACTGGACGTGCCCGCCGTGCTGGTACGCCCGGACGGGCACGTGGCCTGGGTCGGCGACGACCAGCGGGAGCTGTCCGAGCGGCTGGCCCGGTGGTTCGGTACCGCCACCGGGTGAGAGCGGCGCTCTGGTGCCGGCTGACGCTCAGCCGGTGATCGCCTGGTTGGCCGCCATGATGTCCTCGGTGGTACGCCAGAGGCGGGGCAGGAACCGGGTGGCCCCGGCGGCCCGGCGGACCAGGTCGGTGCCGGAGTCGATCCCGAGGTCGGCGACGGCCGCCCGGAACGCCGGGAGGTGGCGGGCGGCCAGTTCGGGCGCGTCGGCGGTCAGGACGGTGTGGCAGCGGGCGAAGGTCGCGATGATCCAGAACACCGCCTCCCGGTGGTCGCCCGCGTCGATGAGGGACTGGCTCCCGTCGATGGCGATCGGCCGGGCCTCGGGCGTGAGGTCACTGCTGAAGAAGTACGGGGTCCGGCCCACCCGTGCGGCGGCGTCGAAGGTCTCCGCCAGCGCGTCCAGGTGGTGTTGTACGCGTTCGGCGGGCAGGTCCGCGCAGCCGAGGAGCCCGAGGAGTTCGGGGTAGAGGCCGAGGTGGCCGTAATCGGCGAGAACCGCGCGGGCGGCCGGGTAGCGCAGCCGGATGGTGGGGTTGCGCAGTGCGGCGACGAGCAGCAGGTGGCAGGTCACGCCGGTGGGGAACAGCCACCCGAGCACCTGCTCGTGGAACGGCGCCGAGACGTCGATCGCGGCGAGCCGGGTCTCCACTCGCAGGCGGGCGTCCTCGCACCGGCGGCGCACCCAGGGCGCGGCGGCGTACCGGGGTGCGACCTCCGCCCGGAGCGAGCCCAGCCGGCCGGTGGGATCGTCGATGAGAGTGTCGGTACGGAAGCAGCCGGCCAGGTGGTACGAGCCGAGGACGGCTTCTGCGGAAGCCAGTTCGGCCCAGGGGACGTAACTGACCTCCAACAGGGCTCCCTGATGGCGGAGTTTGCCCGATCCGGTGGCGTGGACGTCCGTGGTGGTGGCGATGTGGACGTCCACGTCGGAGGTGGGGGACAGCTCGGCGTCGTCCGGCAACCCCACGGTGGAGCCGCTGAAATAGGCTCCGCGGTAACCCGGTTGGGACCGGGCGAACCTGTGGACCCAGTCGCTGGCGGCGGAGCGCGCCTGTCCGAGTTTCATGGTCCGGCCTCCTGAAGCGTGCGTGCCGGGCGTCGCCGGTCAGGCGGGACTTTCGCACACGCCCTGGTGCGCGCGACGAGGCCGTCAGTATTCCAGCCGGCCGTCAGGCCGTGCGGACGGCCATCAGCAGCCCGGTCGACCACGCCAGGCGGACGCGGCGGAAGTCCTCGCGCCGGTCCAGCTCGGCCAGCAGGCGGTGGACGGACGCCTCGTGGTCCTGTGGCCGGCCGGGTTGGGGGAGCAGGTCGTCGATCAGGTAGATCCCGCCGGGTGCCACCAGCTCCAAGGCTCGATCGAGGTGGGTGAACTTCCCCGGCCAGGTGTCCGCGAAGACGAGGTCGAAAGGCCCGCCGTCGTACTCCTCCAGCCATGCGCCGCCGTCCCCGGACACGAAGCTCACCCTCGGGTCCGTGCCCAGCAGTTGACGGACGACTTCCTGTACGGCGGGGTCGAGCTCGACGGTGATCAGTCGGGCGTCACGGTCCATGCCGCTGAGCAGCCAGGCGGTGCCCTCCCCGAACCCGGTGCCGAGTTCGAGTATGCGGCCGCCCGGACGGGATGCGGCGAGGGCCGCCAGGAGGCTTCCGGTGCGGTCCTCGCTGGACATGATGAAACCCGCCGCGCGTGCTGCCGCACGCAATGCGGCCAGGAGGGGCGGGAGTCGGTTCGGCGAGTCGTCCATCCGAAGATGATGCGGGGGCGGGACCGGGCGGGCAAGGCGATTCCACGGGAACCCGCACCATCGTTCTGCACCCGGAACTGGCCTTTTCTGTTGCGAGGAGCGGCAGTTGAGTCCGAGGAGCGCGCCGATCGGCTCGTGGCCGACGCGTCGAGTGCGGCGGCTGCACGGCTGCCGTCCCGCCCGACTGCCGGCAGTCGGTTCGACGCGTGTCGATCGCGGGGGCCCGCCGATCGGCTCGTAGCAAATGCCGAGGCCCGGCGGACTACGCGGTCCTGAACGCGAGATACCGGCCGAAGCCTCGTGGCTGTCGGGAGTGAAGCGCCACTCCAGCAAGGCCGACCGGAGCTCCGGCTCGGTCAGCAGGCCGTACCAGGCGACTTCATCAGGCAGTGCGAGGTTCTGGCTGAGGGGCGGCCCGCTCAGGCAGGGATCGTGCGGTGTGTGGCCTGTGGCGGAGAGCCGGGTTCACCGGCTTTCGGCCCCGGGCGGTTCCCAGACCGAGCAATCGTGGGCGAAGAGGACACGTCGTGGGTCGAAGTCGGCGAGTCGGTCCAGCCAGTGCTGGTAGGGAGGAAGGGGCTGCTCCACGCCGTCGAGTGTCGCGTTGCGGGCCGACTGGTCGGACGCGAAGTGGGAAGCGAAGTCATGTGCCTGTCCGGCGAGGACTACTGTGCCGTCGCTCTGCCGGAGGACCAGCGACTGGTGTCCTCGGGTGTGCCCAGGTGTCGGAATGATCCAGATCCCTGGCCGGACCTCGACTTCGCCGGCGACTTCCTCGTAGGTCGCGCCGGGGAAGTCGATCAGTTCGTCGAAGGTGTAATGGCCCCGGCGAGCGGTGGCGAGTTCCACGTCCTGAACCAGGATGGGCCTGCCGCCCAGGAGAGGGTTCCCGCCGCAGTGGTCGAAGTGCAGATGGCAGTTGACGACCATGGAGATGTCGTCGGGGGCGACTCCGGACGTCGACAGGGCGTCCTGCAACGCGCGGCGTCGGGGTCGGTAGTGCGCTTCGGTTTCGGGGTCCGCGTCGCCGATGCCGGAATCGAAGAGGACCAGTCCGTCGTCGTGTCGCACCAGGTGGGCGAGGACGGGCTCGACTCGTGGTTGCGGGCCGCCCGTCTCCGTGCGGGCCGGACGAAGTACCCGAGATCGAGTCGGCGCACCGCCATGTTCTTCCCCATGCGGCCATCCTGGCAGGCAGCCGTACGACATCCAGCTGGTCCGCCGAGGGCAGAACCTCGCTGCGACCGCGATGGTGATGCTGAGCCAGGTGCGTGGCTGGGGACCGGTAGAGGGTGGTTGTCGCAGTTCGTGCGGGAGGCCGGGCTGCTTGAGTGCGGTGGTCTCTCCGGTGATCTGCCGGCCCGCGTCAGCTCACCACCGGGTTGCCCGGAAGGTTCGCATCGCCGCACGGCCAGGGTCCCTCGGCCAGAGGCCCCAGGTGGGTGCGGAAGGCGACCACGTCGCTGTCCAGCGAGGTGACGACGAGGCCGTCGTCCAGCAGCAGGGTGCGACCCAGGACGTTGCGGCTGTCGTCCCTCGCGAACAAGTCGTGCGGAGTCAGGTCCGCGTCGACGGCGAGGAGCCTGCCGTCGCGCCAGAACACTGTGGTGCCCGCCCGGTCCATCGACGGACAGGACGTGTAGTAGCCCGTCAACGCAGGTCCGTCCACGAGAGTGTTGTCCGGGGCCAGCTGCCGGAACCGCGACCTCGACGGCAGGTGGTTCTCCAGCTCAGGGCCGCATACGGTGCCTCGGTCGTTGACGAGCATTGCGCCATGGCTGGCCCACCGGGCCGTCTCGGTGCCGTTGCGGTCAAGGCGGCGCGTGGTGAACTCCCCGTATCCCTGGGACCCGATCAGGAACTCGCCCGGGCCGGCTATCGCTTTCCGGCCCGAGGGGGCGGGCGAGGTGGCTGAGACGATCGCGCCACTGGCCAGGTCCAGGAAGAAGGTCCTCCCGATCCCGCCCCGGGCGTCGGCGAAACTGGCCGCGACCCTGTCGCCCGAGACCAGCAGCGGCTCCCAGTGATCGACGTCGACCTCTTCCGGAACCCAGGGGTGCAGCGGCCGCAGCTCCCAGCCGGTCTCCCTGCTCATCCCCATGACACCCGGATGCGAGACGGCACCGAGCGCGATCGGTGTCGACCACACGCAGTCGCCCTCCCGCGTGTACCGGGCGACGCGAGGCGGAGGTGGGGCAGACGTATCGCCCCGCGCGGTCCACAGGAGGCGCGACGCGCCGGCCCATGCGATGCAGAAGCCGTCATCGAGCAGGACGAACGCGCTGACCTCCTCGCCGGCCTCGGACTCCGGGACGACGGCCCGGTGAGTGGATCCGTCCGGAAGAACACCCTCCAGGACCCGTCCCACTCCCTCCGGGTACGCGACCCAGAGGGTCCCGTCCGCGGACAGGCGGGACCGAGGCCGTCCCGTACCGCTGTACAACCGCCGCCAAGCCACTGATCCCGTGACATCGACCAGCGTCACGACCGTTTCCAGCGGATTCTCCCCGTAACTGGTCACGTACAGCGGGCCGGACGGGTCCTGTGCGGCTACGGACCAGATCTGGCCCGGCATGGCGATGCTCGACACGAGAGTCATGCGGCCGCATCCTGCCCCATGCCGCCACCCCTGTCAGCGGCGTGATCGGCGTGACCCGGGGCCGTCGCTCCGGCTGATCCGTTCAGCCGGGAAGGCCCGGACATCGGCCGCCAGGCTGGACATGCGCTCGCCGGCCTCCAGCCAGGTGGTCACCGAGGCGCCCCAGCCGCCTGCGGCTCGCGGCTGTCGGTGGGGTGGAGAACCGCTTCGGCGATCGCACGGACGCGCTCCATGGTGATGCCGGTCCGCTGGTGGACTGCGAGAGGGTGGTCGGTCGGCTCCAGCTCGATGAAGGGCCGATGCCCGAGGGGGCGGGTGTGGACGCGGGTCTTCAGGTTGATGGTGCTGGGCGAGCGGAGGAAGAGGTCGGTGGACAGCCGGCCGAAGTACGGCTCCTCGGATTCACGGCCCGGGCATCCCAGAGATCCGCGGAGCGGGAGAAGTCGTCCCGGCTGAGGGAGACCCATGTGACCCGGGAGAACACCTCGTCGCTGCCGATGACGGGCATCTCGATCAGGCCCCTGACGAAGTGGTGCTGTGCCCGGATCACGCGTCGATCCGACGAGAGAAGGCAGCCCGCAGAGTCGGCGAAGCTCGGTTCCCGGGCGTACGGGGCGGTAGCCAAGTAGTTCATCGGCAGCTCTGCGCGGCGGCTGCCGCAGCACGAGCAGGTGAATCCGGGGTTGCCGGCCACGAGCGGAGCCCAGGGGCCGCGACACGCGCCACACTTTTGCAAGCAACCGCTTGCAATTGTTAGCAGGGCGGGCGCATCATCGACCCATGGCATCACTCAACGTCGGCAACCTGGGCGAGTACCTCCGGGAGCAGCGCCGGAGCGCGCAGCTCTCGCTGCGGCAGCTCGCGGATGCCGCCGGGGTGTCCAATCCGTATCTCAGCCAGATCGAACGCGGCCTGCGCAAGCCCAGTGCGGAGGTGCTCCAGCAGGTCGCCAAGGCGCTGCGGATCTCGGCCGAGACGCTGTACGTACGGGCCGGAATCCTCGACGAGCGGGAGCGGGGCGAGCTGGAGACGCGGGCGGTCATCACGGCCGACCCGTCGATCAACGAGCGGCAGAAGAACGTGCTGCTGCAGATCTACGACTCGTTCCGCCGGGAGAACGGTTTCGTCCCCGATCCGGACGTTTCTGCTGATAACGATGCTGACACCGGGAGCGCCGGCGGCTTCGGCGAGACCGGCGACACCACGAGCGCCCGCGAACCCCGTACGTCCGGTGGCAGTGATGCCGCTGACCCTCACAACGAAATCTGATCCGGGAGGACCACAGTCATGGCCATCACCGATGACCTGCGCAAGACCCTCACCGACCCCACCCCCCTCTACTTCGCCGCCGGTACGGCCGAGTTCGCCGTGGAGCAGGCGCGCAAGGTGCCGGGGCTGATCGAGCAGCTGCGGGCCGAGGCGCCCGAGCGGTTCGAGGCGGTCCGCAGCACCGACCCCAAGGCCGTGCAGGAGAAGGTGTCCACCCAGGCCCGGGAGGCGCAGGCCAGCGTCCAGGCCAAGGTCACCGAGGTGATCGGCTCGTTCGACACGGACCTGCGCAAGCTCGGCGAGACGGCTCAGGACCTGGCGCTGCGCGGTATCGGCGTGGCCGCCGAGTACGCGGTCCGGGCACGTGAGGCGTACGAGAAGGTCGCCGAGCGCGGCGAGCAGAGCGTGAAGGCGTGGCGCGGGGACGCGGCCGACGAGATCGTCGAGATCGCCGCCGTCGTGGAGGCGGAACCCGCTCCCAAGGCCACTCCGAAGGCCGCTGAGCCGAAGACAGCCGCGAAGCCGGTTCCGGCCGCCGCCAAGCCGGTCGCCGTGAAGCCCGCTCCCGCCGCCAAGCCCGCACCGGCGAAGCAGGCGCCCGCGCCGCGCAAGGCGACCGCGAAGAAGTCCACGCCGCCCGCGAAGTAGCGGAGCGGGCCGGGCCGGAGCGCGCCGGGCCGGGGCAGCCTGCCCCGGCGCCGTACGGGAGTGCTCCGGCGTGGAACGGGCATCGTGAACCGTGACCCGTACGCCGTTTCGGTACGGTTGCCACAGGTGCCGGAAGGCGCTCACCCACTACGAGGCGGTGCACCCATGTTGCTGAACGGATTCAACACATTCGTCTGGCTGCTCTACATGCTCATGCTCGTCCTGGCCGTACTGGCGCTGGTCTTCGCGGCCGTCGCGCGCGAGGACGCCTACCGGGCGGCCGACAAGAAGACGAAGAAGTTCTGGGTGATCCTGCTCGCCGCCGCCGTTGCCGTGAACTTCCTGCCGGTGCTCTTCCTGGCCCTCGCCGGGACGGTCGCGGCCATCGTGTTCCTGGTGGATGTACGGCCCGCGCTCAAGGCGGTCTCCGGCGGCGGCAGCCGCCGGGGCGGGTCCAGCAGCGACGGACCGTACGGCCCCTACAACGGCGGGCGCTGAGCGGGTACGACAGGCACGACGGGCGGTGCGGCCGAGGCGGCAGCCGCCACGGCGGCCGACGGCACGGGGCGGGTTCGCACGGCGAGCCTGCCCCGTTTGCGTGTCCGGTCCCGCTCGCGGTCGCGCGCCCGGTCCCGGTCCTTGTCGCGGTCGCGGGAGAGCAGCAGGACGGCCACGTCGTCGGTGAGCTCGCCGCCGTTCAGCTCTCGCACCTGGGCGACGGCGGCGTCCAGCAGTTCCTCGCCGCGCAGCCCCGCGGTCAGGTGCGCGTCGACCACGGCGACCATGCCGTCTTGGCCGAGGCGCTGGTTGCCCTCGCCGATGCGGCCCTCGATGAGCCCGTCCGTGTACATCATCAACTGCCAGGAGCCGCCCAGCTCGACCTGGCGGCGCGGCCACCGGGCGCGCGGCAGCAGGCCGAGCGCAGGTCCGCCGTCGTCGAAGGGCAGCAGGCGCGCGGTGCGCCCCGCCCGGGAGATCAGCGGTGCCGGATGCCCGGCGAGGCAGAGCCCGGCGCGACGGCCGTCCGGGGCGATGTCGACGGTGCAGAGGGTCGCGAAGATCTCCTCGCTCTGCCGCTCGTGCTCCAGGACCTGCTGGAGCGTGGAGAGCAGCTCGTCCCCGCAGAGCCCGGCCAGTGTGAGGGCCCGCCACGCTATGCGCAGCTCGACACCGAGGGCGGCTTCGTCCGGACCGTGACCGCAGACGTCGCCGATCATCGCGTGGACGGTGCCGTCCGGCGTGCGGACGGTGTCGTAGAAGTCGCCGCCCAGCAGGGCGCGGCTGCGGCCGGGGCGGTAGCGGGCGGCGAAGCCGAGGTCGGAACCGTCCAGCAGCGGGGTGGGCAGCAGGCCGCGTTCCAGGCGGGCGTTCTCCTGGGCGCGCAGCCGGGACTCCGTCAGTTGGTGCTGGGCGATGTCCGCGCGCTTGCGCTGTACGGCGTACCGGATGGCGCGGCTCAGCAACCGGGCGTCCAGCTCGTCGCGGAACAGGTAGTCCTGCGCGCCGACGCGTACCGCCTCGGCGGCCAGCTCCGCGTCGTCCTCGGCGGTGAGCGCGAGCACGGCGTGCTGGGGCGCGATCCGCAGCACGTGCAGGAGCGCGGCCAGCTCTTCGGTGCGCCCGGGGCCGTCCACGCCGTCCGCCGGCGCGTCGGCCGTGGAAGCGGGCGCGGACGGGGCGCCAGGCACCGTGGCGCGTACGCCGGTGCCCCCGGGCAACGAGAGGTCGAGCAGGATGCAGTCGACGTCGTCGGTGAGGAGCCGGCCCGCCTCGGTGAGGTTGCGGGCGGTACGGACGCGGACCCGGGTGCCCGCCGCCGCGGGAAGGTCCGGGAGGGAGAAGGTGCCCGTGGGGTCGTCCTGGATCACCAACAGGGTGAGGTCGGCTCCATTGGTGGTCTCCGCAGCGGGTACGGCACGCTGCTGAGGTACGGGTGCGGGCATCGGTTCCGGGTTTCCTTCCCTCCCCCCGAGGGCGCGGGCGGGACGACGATCGACGACCTGCCAGACCGGGACCATAGCGTTCGGTGGGCCGGGAGCGGAATGGCGCCCGGGGACACGCCGGAGTCATATGCGCAGTCATAAGCCGCGTCCCTGCACGGATCCGGCGCGATGCGGCCCTCCGGTGCGGGCGCGGGGGCCATGACAAACATCACGCGGGCGCGTACGCGCGTAGGGAGTGGGTCACACACCGGCGTACGGGCCGGATCGCACGCCCGGCGCGCACCGGTACGACGGACTCCGGCGTGCACCGGCGGTGCGGGCTCCGGCGTGCACCGGCGGTGCGGGCTCCGTACCGGGTCGGTACCCTTACGCGTCCGGTCGCACCACGCCGAGGATCTCCATCGATCCCGCCCCCGTCAGAGTGACGTTCCGCCCGGGGCGCGGCGCGTGGACCGCCAAGCCGTCCCCGACGTACATCCCGACATGGGTGGCGTCGCTGTGGTAGATGATCAGGTCGCCGGGGCGCATGTCCCCGATGGCGATGTGCTTCAGCTGGGCCCACTGCTCCTGCGAAGTGCGGGGTATCGGCCGCTTCGCCGACGCCCACGCCTGGGACGTCAGCCCGGAGCAGTCGTACGAGTCGGGGCCCTCGGCTCCCCAGACGTACGGCTTGCCGATCTGGGCGAGTGCGAACTTCACGGCGGCCTTGCCGCTGGGGCTCGCCTCGCGGTTGATGTCCTTGAGCGCGCCGGAGCTGAGCCAGGAGGACTGGGCGGCGGCCTGGGCCTGCTTCTCCAGTTCGAGGAGGCGGGTGCGCTCCTCCTTCTCCAGCTGCGCTTCGAGCTTCTCCGCCTCGTCGATCCGGGCGTTGATCTCCTTCTTCGAGCGGGCCTGCTCGACGCGCCCGGCTTCCAGCTTGTCCCAGTTGACCTGCGCGTCCTCGGTGTACAGCTCCAGGTCGGCCTGGGCCCGGGTCAGGTCGGCCAGGACCGAGTCGGTGGCCTGCTGGCTCTGGCGCAGCTGGTTGAGGCCGTCCAGGAAGAGCCGGGGGTCGCTGCTGAGGACGAGCTGGGTGCCCGGCGGCAGGCCGCCGTTGCGGTACTGCTCCCGGGCCTGGGCGCCGGCCCGGTTCTTCAGCAGGGCTATCTTCTGCCGGCCCTCGTCGATGGCGTGCCCGAGGTCGTCCAGCTCGGCGGTCTGCTCCGCCACCTGCTTCTCGGCGAGGTTGTACGCGTCGGTCGCGGCCTCGGCCTTCCGGTAGAGCAGGTCGATCTCCGCGCGCACCTCGGGGAGGGACTTCGGTGCGGGTGCCAGGGTGGCCGAGGGGGCCGGCTCGGGTGCCGCCCACGCCTGGGCGGGCGCGGAGAGTACGGCGAGTGCGCAGACCACCGTGAGTGCGGCTGCGGCACAGTGACGTCGTTTCACGAACGAACTCCCCCTCCGGCACCTTGGAGCAAAGGCCCGATAGCGCTCATATGACTTACTGTCAGTAACTTTTCGGCAACGTCGCGATCGTGCCATGCCGTCCCTGAAAGCAACAGGGGGATCGGGGGAAGGGCACATCACACCACCGCGGGCCGGCGCGTCTTTCCCCCTTGATCCCGAGCGCGTCCCCTTCCGTACGCCCCGCGCACATCTGCGGCGCGCGCCGGCCGAAGCGCGTCGGCCCGGACCCGGGCGGGTCCCCGCCGGTTTCCCGGCCTGCCGTTCTCTCGGCCGGTGCCGGCCGCCCACCGGTTCAGCCGCCCGGGCGCAACGCTTCCCAGGCCACCGTGAGTTCGCCCTGGCGCCGGCGGCGTACGTCGTCGCGCAGCGGCCAGTCCGCCGAGAGCGAGCGCGCGGCGGCGAGCCAGCGCTGGCGCGCGCCGAGGGAGGCGTACGGGGCGGCGGTGGCCCAGGCCCGGTCGAAGTCGCGGAGGAAGGCGTGCACCGGTTCGCCGGGCACGTTGCGGTGGATCAGCGCTTTGGGGAGGCGCTCGGCGAGGTCCGAGGGCCGGTCCAGCGAACCGAGCCGCGCGGCGAACGTCACCGTGCGCGGGCCCTCCGGCCCGAGCGCCACCCACACGTGCCGGCGCCCGATCTCGTCGCAGGTGCCCTCCACCACCAGCCCGTCCGGGGCGAGCCGTGCGCACAGGCGCTCCCAGACCGCGGCGACCTGGTCCTCGTCGTACTGGCGCAGCACGTTCGCCGCCCTGATGAGGGTCGGCGGTTCGGCGAGCGGCACCTCGAATCCGCCGTGCCGGAAGGTGAGCCCGGTGCGTGCGTACGGCTGCGCCGCCGCGACCCGCTCCGGGTCGATCTCGACGCCGACCACACGGGTGTGCGGGGCGACGGTACGCAGCCGGACGAGGAGCTCCACGGCGGTCCAGGGGGCCGCGCCGTAGCCCAGGTCCACGGCGACGGCGGAATCCGCGCGCCGCAGCGCGGGGCCGTGCGTGGCGGCGATCCAGCGGTCCATGCGACGGAGACGGTTGGGGTTGGTGGTCCCGCGGGTCACGGTGCCGATGGGGCGCTGGTGCATGCGGTCGAGCGTACGTGGCGCGGGGAGAGCGCCGCACGGGTGGCGCGGGGCGGGGGCGCTGCCCGGGTGCGCTGTCCGGGTGCGCGCGGGGTCGTGTGCGGAATCCCCGGACGGGTACGCGGGAGGTGCCCCGCCGCGTGTGGGGGGCGTGCGTGGACGGATGTGCGCGGGCGCGCACGGAGAAGGTGCGCGCCGGAGCGCGGTGACTGGTCGGCTGGCGGGGTGGTTCGGGCCCCTGTGTGCGCGGGGGCGTCGCGCACAGACGTGGCCCGAGATCGCCATCGGGCGTCGGCGGAACGACCTACGGAGGACGCGGGAGGGCGAAGGTTGACACGACATGGCAATGATTTGGCAAAGACGGAAATGAATCGGGCGCGCTTCGCTGTTCCGCCTGCGAGGGGATGACCGTCCCCTCCACGGCATGCCCCGAGCGAGGAGGTCCGGACGACGTGAGTCGTGACGTCTCCCGTTTCGGCACCGGTCGCGCGACCCCGCGCCTGCGGTTCCCGGGCGGGCGTGGCAGCGGACTGACGGCCGGATTCGCCGGCGGGCACCGCAAGCCGCGCAGGGTCGCGATGCTCTCCGTGCACACCTCGCCGCTCCACCAGCCCGGTACCGGTGACGCCGGCGGCATGAACGTCTACATCGTGGAGCTGGCCAGGCGTCTCGCCGAGATCAACATCGAGGTGGAGATCTTCACCCGGGCCACCACCGGCTCCCTTCCGCCGGTGGTCGAGATGGCCCCCGGGGTGCTGGTCCGGCACGTCGACGCGGGGCCGTACGAGGGGCTCCGCAAGGAGGACCTGCCCGCGCAGCTCTGCGCCTTCACCCACGGCGTGATGCAGGCGTGGGCCGGTCACCGCCCCGGTTACTACGACCTCGTGCACTCCCACTACTGGCTGTCCGGCCAGGTCGGCTGGCTGGCCGCGCAGCGCTGGGGCGTCCCGCTGGTCCACGCCATGCACACCATGGCGAAGGTCAAGAACGCCGCGCTGGCTGAGGGCGACACTCCGGAACCGGCCGCCCGGGTCATCGGGGAGACGCAGATCGTCGACGCGGCCGACCGGCTCATCGCCAACACGGCGGAGGAGGCCGACGAACTCGTCCGCTTCTACGAAGCCGACCCGG
Source organism: Streptomyces sp. NPDC002690 (assembly GCF_053592415.1). Taxonomy (NCBI): domain Bacteria; kingdom Bacillati; phylum Actinomycetota; class Actinomycetes; order Kitasatosporales; family Streptomycetaceae; genus Streptomyces; species Streptomyces sp. NPDC002690. The sequence goes on from NZ_JBSFVR010000030.1 coordinate 36,529, forward strand.
CCTCCGTCGCCGTCGTGCACCCCGGCGTGAACCTGGACCGTTTCTGCCCGGGCGACGGGCGGGCCGCCGCACGCGCCCGGCTCGGACTGCCGCAGGATGCGCTGATCCCGCTCTTCGCCGGGCGCATCCAGCCCCTGAAGGCGCCGGACGTGCTGCTGCGGGCCGTTGCCGTGCTCCTGGAACGCGATCCGTCGCTCCGCTCCCGCATCCTCGTACCGGTGGTGGGCGGCCCCAGCGGTACGGGCCTCGCCAAACCGGAGGTCCTGCACAAACTGGCGGCCCGGCTCGGCGTCGCCGATGTCGTACGGTTCCAGCCGCCGGTCGGGCAGGACCAGCTCGCCGACTGGTTCCGGGCCGCGTCCGTGCTGGTCATGCCGTCGTACAGCGAGTCCTTCGGGCTGGTCGCGATAGAGGCGCAGGCGGTCGGTACGCCGGTCGTCGCGGCGGCCGTGGGCGGGCTGCCGGTGGCGGTCCGGGACGGCGTCAGTGGCTTCCTGATCCCGGGGCACGACCCCGAGGCGTACGCGCTGGCGCTCGAAAGGTTCGTCCGCGCGCCGGAGCTCGTCGGGCGCATGGGCGCCGCCGCCGCCGCGCACGCGCAGTCCTTCGGCTGGGGCACCGCCGCCGCCGCGACCGCCGACGTGTACACCGGCGCGATCCAGGACCACCGCCGCCGGGTCCGCTCCCGCCAGAGCTGAGAGCCGCATCGCGAGAGCCGAGGCCCGCCGCCGGTGTGCGTACCGGCCGGTAGGGGGTACGGGTGCGCGGGTACCCGCTGTCGTACGCTCGCAGCATGGCTGAGGCAGCGGACGAAGCGGCAGTGGCGCGGATCATCGAGGAGACCCTCGGTGACGCCGGTCTGGAATGGGAGAGCCCGGAGCCCGGCAACTACGTCGTGAAGCTCCCCGGCACCCGCAAGCTCTCCACCACCTGCTCGCTGCTGGTCGGCAGGCACTCCCTCTCCCTCAACGCCTTCGTCATCCGGCACCCCGACGAGAACGACGCGGCCGTCCACCGCTGGCTGCTGGAACGCAACCTCCGGCTCTTCGGCGTGAGCTACGCGGTGGACCGGCTCGGCGACATCTACCTCGTGGGCAAACTGCCGCTCGGCGTGGTCACCCCGGACGAGCTGGACCGGCTGTTCGGCACGGTGCTCGAAGCGGCCGACGGGGCGTTCAACACCCTCCTGGAGCTGGGCTTCGCGAGCGCCATCCGCAAGGAGTACGCCTGGCGGGTCTCGCGGGGCGAGTCCACCCGGAACCTCGACGCGTTCGCGCACCTGACCCGGCGTACCGACACGGACTGATCCTGGCCGGGGCGGCTGGAGGTCCTGGCCACGGCCACGGCCACGGCTACGGACGACGTGTCATCTCCGTCCCACGGGGCAGGTGTTCGTGCGTCCGCAACCCGCCTGCCCGGAGCCACCGCGTGCACAGTCAGCCCCGCCCTGCCGCGCCGCGCGGTTTCCACTGCGAGCACACTCCGGGCGGGAGCCGGGTCCTCGCACTGGTGGACCACGACGCGGGGCCTTCCTCCCTGCACGCGGTCCTCAGCTGCCGCAGCCCCGAACTCGCCCACGAGACAGCCCGCCTGCTCCAGCGGGCCCTGTTCGTACCGGCCGACGCGTGGGACTCAGGGCCGCTGGAGGAGCTGTGCGGGCGGCTGCCGCAGGACGCGGCGGACTCCCTGCGCACCGCGGCCGGCCGCGCCGACGTCGAACCGCGAGGTGAGGAAGTCGTACACGCGGACCGCGACGACGTCCGTGCCCGAACCGCCCCCGG
>NZ_JBSFVR010000031.1:0-38239 GCF_053592415.1 Streptomyces sp. NPDC002690
GAGTGCTCCCTGCTGTTCGCGGTCGCGCCGGACTTCGGGTCGCTGATCGCCTTCCGCCCTCGCGCTGGCGCTCGCCGGATGCGGCGGCACGACCGGCTCCGGCCCGAAGCAGGCTGCGGCCAAGGGCGGTTCGGCCGCCGCGGACCGGGTGGAGCCGCTGGCCGCCACCCCGGTTCCCGAGCTGCCCGTCACCGTCGACTCGGCGGACGGCACGGAGGTCACCGTCACGTCGGCGGACCGGATCGTGCCGCTGACCGGCTCCCTCAGCGAGATCGTCTTCACCCTGGGGCTCGGCAAGCACGTGGTCGCCCGTGACATCACCGCCACCTTCGAACAGGCGGCGGACCTCCCCGTGGTGACCCGCGCCCACGACGTGTCCGCGGAGGGCGTCCTCTCCCTGAGGCCGACGCTCGTCCTCGCCGACACCACCACCGGCCCCGCCGAGGCGATCGACCAGATCCGGGACGCCGGTGTCCCGCTGCTGGTGGTCGAGCCGGCCGAGGAACTCGACGACGTGGCACGGCGGATCGGCACCGTCGCCGCCGCGCTCGGCGTCGAGGAGGCGGGCACCGCGCTGAAGGAGCGCACCGCCGCCCGCCTCGCCGCGGTCCGCGCGGACGTACCCGAGCACGGCGACAAGCCCCGGGTCGCCTTCCTCTACCTGCGCGGCTCCGCCTCCGTCTACCTGCTGGGCGGCGCACGGTCGGGGGCGAGTTCGCTGCTGGAGGCGGTCGGCGCGGTGGACGCGGGGAAGGCGTCCGGGCTCGCCAAGGACTTCACCGCCATCACCAGCGAGGCGTTGGCGAAGGCGGCACCCGACGCGATCCTCGTGATGACCAAGGGGCTCGAATCCGTCGGCGGGATCGACGGCATGCTCAAAATCCCCGGGGTCGCCGAGACCCCGGCCGGACTGGACCGGCGGATCGTCTCCATCGACGACGGCGTACTCCTCAACTACGGCCCGCGCACCGATCAGGTGCTGGCCGACATCGCCGGACAGCTCTACCCCGAGGGTGGCGGGACCCGATGACCGTCACCTCCCCGCGGGACCACACCGAGTCCGTGGCCCCCTCTCCCGCCGCGCCCCGGCGGCGTACCGCGCCCGCCCTCACCCTCGGGCTGACGGCGGCGCTGCTCGTCGGCTGCCTGCTCTCGGCGGGGATCGGCGCGTACGACATCCCGCTCGGCGACGTACTCGCCTCGGTCCAGCACCGGGCCGGGCTGGGCGGCCATGCCCTGGACCGGGTCGGTGAGAGCGTGCTGTGGAACGTCCGGCTGCCCCGGGTCGCCCTCGCCCTGCTGGTCGGCGCCTCGCTCGGCTGCGCGGGCGCCCTGATGCAGGGCGTGTTCGGCAACCCGCTGGCCGAGCCCGGCGTCATCGGCGTCTCCTCCGGCGCGGCCGTCGGCGCGGTCGCCTCCATCGGCCTCGGCCTCACCTTCTTCGGCAACTGGACCATCACCGTCTGCGCGTTCGCCGCCGGCCTCGCGACGGTGCTCCTGGTGTACGCGCTCTCCCGGTCGGGCGGGCGCACCGAGGTGGTGACCCTGATCCTCACGGGGATCGCCGTCAACGCCTTCGCCGGGGCGCTGATCGGCCTGTTCCTCTTCTTCGCCGACAACGCCCAGGTCACCCAGATCACCTTCTGGCAGCTCGGCTCGCTGGCCCAGGCGACCTGGCCCAAGGTGCTGGCGGTACTGCCGTGCGCGGCTCTCGGACTGCTCGTCGCGCCGTTCTCCGCACGGCAGCTGGACCTGCTCGCGCTGGGCGAGCGGCCGGCCCGCCATCTCGGGGTGGACGTGGAGCGGCTGCGGATCGTGCTGGTCCTGGTGGTGGCGATGCTGACCGCGGCGGCTGTCGCGGTCGCGGGGATCATCTCGTTCGTGGGGCTGCTCGTCCCCCATCTGCTGCGGATGGCGAACGGCCCCGGCCACCGCTTCCTCGTCCCCGGCAGCGCGCTGGGCGGCGCGCTGGTGCTGGTGGTGGCCGATCTGGCCGCCCGCACGGTGGCGGCACCGGCCGAACTTCCGCTCGGGGTGCTGACCGCGCTCTTCGGCAGCCCGTTCTTCTTCTGGCTGTTGCGCAGGACCCGTCGCAAGCAAGGTGGTTGGGCATGAGCACAGGTGAACGACGCGGCCTGCTGGGCCTCTTCGCCGTACGGGAACGGGAACTGCCGGTCCGCCGCGCCCCCGGCACGCCGGTGGCGGAGGCCGCCGGGCTCTCGGTGCGCCTCGGTGGCCGCCGGGTGCTCGACGACGTCTCGCTGACCGCGCACGCGGGCGAGGTAGTGGCGCTCGTCGGCCCGAACGGCGCGGGCAAGTCCACGCTGCTCGCCGCACTCGCCGCCGACCTGCCGTCCGACGCGGGCGGGGTACGGATCGACGGGCGGCCCGCCGGGTCCTGGACGGCCGGCGAACTCGCCCTGCGCCGGGCCGTGTTGCCGCAGTCGGCGGTGCTCTCCTTCCCCTTCCCCGTGGCGGAGGTCGTCCGGATGGGGCGGGCGCCGTGGTCGGGTACGGCCCGCGCGGACGAGGACGACGCGGCGGTGGCCGCCGCGATGGAGGCCACCGAGGTCACCGCCTTCGCGGACCGGCCCTTCTCCGCGCTCTCCGGGGGCGAGCGCGCCCGGGTGGCGCTGGCCCGGGTCCTCGCCCAGCGCGCCCCGCTGCTGCTGCTCGACGAACCCACGGCCGCGCTGGACCTGCGCCACCAGGAGCTGGTGCTGCGGATCTGCCGGGAGCGGGCCCGCGCCGGGGACGCGGTCGTCGCGGTGCTGCACGATCTGGGGCTGGCCGCCGCGTACGCGGACCGGGCGGTGGTGCTGCGGGGCGGGCGGATCGCGGCGGGCGGACCACCGGCCGAGGTCTTCACCGCCGGACTCCTCGGCGAGGTGTACCGGCAGCCCGTCGAGGTGTTCCCGCATCCGCGGACGGGGGTGCCCCTCGTCGTCCCCGCCCGGGACCTGTGACGGTCGGGGTGGCCGGCCCGTGCGCGGGGCGTATATCGACTGCTCGCCCTCACGCGCTTCTTCGCCCCGGTAGGGTTCGGACGGTCAGTGCGGACGACGGATCAGAAGGCGCAGAAGGCAACGGATGAGAAGGCTGGGTCGGTCGGCGGCGGGGCTCGCGGTGGTGACGGTACTGGGCGTGACGGCGAGCGGCTGCGTGACGGTGCACGGGGAGCTGGAGCAGGTGCCCGCGGCGACGAAGTCCGAGGCGGACCAAGCCCTCAAGGACTTCCTCACGGCGTACAACGCGGCCGACGCGGCGCTCGATCCCGCTCTGGACGCGGAGCGGGTGACCGGGTCGCTCGGGGCGATCAACCAGGCGGGGCTGAAGGCACGGTCCACCTACACCAAGAGCCCGGCGGCGGCGCACGATCCGCTGGAGCTGTCGGACGCGCGCTACGTCATACCGAAGAAGGCGGGCTGGCCCCGCTACTTCTTCGCGGACGTCGACTCCAACCGTGACGTGGACAAGGGCGACGAGGACACCCGCTGGCTGCTCGTCTTCGAGCGGACCGGCCCGGACGCGCGGTGGAAGGTGCCCTATCTCGGGGTCGTGGCGCCCTCGCGGGTACCGGAGTTCGCGCTGGACGCGGACGGCCTGGCGAAGCCCGCCGAAGCCGTGAGCGCCGAACTCGCCGTGCGGCCACAGGACTTGAGCAGCTCATACACCGGGTATCTCTCCACCGGGGCACCGGACGTGTTCGCGGCGGGCGGGACCACGTCGGGCTGGCGGGCCGCCCGCGCGGCGACGAAGAAGCCGGGGTTCTCGTACCAGTACATCGACCGCCCGCTCGACGGCGCGTTCCGCCCGTTCGGGCTCGCGACGAAGGACGGCGGGGCACTGGTCTTCTTCAGCAGCAAGCACTACGAGCGCCAGACGGCCGCCCAGGGGCTGAAGCCCGAAGTGAACAGGGACACGCAGGCATTGCTCTCGGGCGAGGTGAAGACCTCCCTCACCAAGGAGCGCGTCTCCAGCCAGCTGGTGTACGTGCCCGCGCGGGGCGCGGCCGGGGGCGCGAAGGTGACCGTACTGAACCGGCTGCCGGGACTGGTCGCGGCGACCGGCGAGTGAGCCGGCCGGGCGTCGGAGCCCGGCGCCCGAGTCACGACGAACGGCGCCCGGGTCACGCCGGACGGCGCCCGGGTCACGCCGGACGGCGCCCGAGTCACGCCGGACGGCGCCCGGGTCACGCCGGACGGTGTGGTGTCCCGGGGCTCAGCGGCCCAGCGGCCAGGCCACCGCGGCCGGGTCCAGGCCGGTCGCCTCGTCACTGTCCACGTACACGGCGCAGGCGTCGGTGAGCGCCTCCAGCAGGGTCAGCGGGTCCGGCAGCGGGTGCTCGGGGCCGCGTACCCACGCCACGTCGAGTTCACCGGGGAGACGGGCGGGCGGGAGCAGGACGTAGCTGCCGCGGCAGTGCCAGCGCAGTCCGGGGTGCTCGTCCATGGTCTCGGGGTGCGAGTCCAGCTCGCAGGGCCACCATTCGTCCTCGTCCTCGGGAGTGCCGCGGGTGGCGGTGAAGAAAAGCATCCGGTCGTCGCCGGAGCGGGCGACGGGGCCGACGTCGATGCCGCGCCCGGTCAGCCGTTCCAGGGCGCTGACGCCGGCCGAGAGCGGCACGTCCAGCACGTCGTGGACCATCCCGGTGGCGGTGATGAAGTTCGCCAGCGGCTGACCCTCGGCCCAGCGTTCGATCTGTGCGCGGTCGGTGGTCGACTGGGTCTGCCAGGCGAAGGACACGGGGTGGCGGGCGGGGGTGGGGCATCCGATGCGTTCGCACGAACATCGGTGTCCGAGCGGGTGGGCGGCGGGCGAGATCGGCATCCCCGCCTCGGCGACGGCCAGGAGCATGGCCAGTCGGGCCGAGCCGTCCGCATCGGTCTGTTGCTTGGGTCGTCGCCGCAGCCACTGGGAAATCTTGCCCTCTGTGCCGCGGTTGCGGCCGGAATCGGCGCCCATCTATCCCCTCACCTCAGCGTTACCCGTCCATGGTCCCACCATCCTGCGCCTCGGGTGGCCAGAGTTCGCCAGCGGGGTTGAACACCACCGCCCCGAGTGAGGGACATCACTCTCTATAACGTGTCATTACAGGGCATCCTCCCCCATCGCGAACGAGAGCTACGGGCCTCTGGTGACCGGGCCCGCCGGTGACGTACGGCACCGTGGCCGTGGACGCGCCGGGCGCGCCGTCACCCGATCGGCGCACTGCGGACCGGGGGCCGCGCGGCGCACCATGGGCTCACGCGCAGACCGCGCGCACCCCACCGTGCCGCAGCCGAGGCTGCCGTTCGTGAGGAGCCCCCGTGCACCGTGACGCCACCCCTCGTCGCTATCTGATGTGCGCCCCGGCACATTTCCGGGTCACCTACTCCATCAACCCGTGGATGGACCCCTCCAAGCCCGTCGATCTGCCGCTCGCGCAGACGCAGTGGGAGGACCTCCGCGAGCGCTACCGCTCCCTCGGTCACGCGGTGGAGGAGCTGACGCCGCTGCCCGGTCTGCCGGACATGGTCTTCGCCGCCAACGGCGCGACCGTGATCGACGGCCGGGTGCTCGGCGCGAGGTTCGCGCACCAGGAGCGGCACGGTGAGGCCGAGGCGCACCGGGAGTGGTTCCGCCTCCACGGCTACGAGGAGGTACGTGAGCCGGAGCACGTCAACGAGGGCGAGGGCGATTTCGCCGTCACCGCGTCCTTCGTGCTGGCCGGTACGGGTTTCCGGTCCAGTCCGCTCACGCACGACGAGGCGCAGGAGTTCTTCGGCCGGCCGGTGATCGGCCTGGATCTGGTCGATCCGCGCTACTACCACCTGGACACGGCGCTCTGCGTGCTCGACGACGCGGCCGACGAGATCATGTACTACCCCGGCGCGTTCTCCCCCGGCAGCCGTTCCGTGCTGGCCCGGCTCTTCCCGGACGCCCTGATCGCCGGGGAGCCGGACGCCGCCGCGCTCGGCCTGAACGCGGTCAGCGACGGCCTGCACGTGCTGCTGCCGCAGGCCGCGACGGGGCTGTTCGATCCGCTGCGGGACCGGGGCTTCGAGCCGGTGCCGATGGACCTGAGCGAGCTGCTGAAGGGCGGCGGCAGCGTGAAGTGCTGCACCCAGGAGCTGCGGGACCGGTGACCGGGACGGGGACCGGTCCTGCGGGATCGGTCCCGGTCAGTCCTCCTGGGGCGGCGGCCAGGCGTCGCCCCAGTCGGTGTCCCGGGCCGCCCGGTAGAGGGCGCCGTGGCGTTTGGTGACCGTCTCGCGCCGCAGAGCCTCGTCCCGGGTGCAGAGTTCCAGCAGGACCTGGCCCTTGCGGATCTGCGGCCTGCGGGTGACCCGGGCGGCCACCGGGCGTGCGGGGAAGCGGGTCGCGACGACGTAGGAGAACTTCTCGTCCTCGTGGCTCAGCGTCCCGCCCTTGACCTGCCGGTGCAGCGAGGAGCGGCTGACCCGGGCGGAGAAGTGGCACCAGTCGGTGCCCGGCTCGATGGGGCAGGCGGCGCTGTGCGGGCAGGGCGCCGCCACGGTCAGCCCGGCGGCGATCAGCCGGTCGCGCGCCTCGATCACCCGGGCGTATCCGTCGGGGGTGCCGGGCTCCACGACGACGACGGCCCGCGCGGCCGTGGCCGCCGCGTCGACCAGCTCGGTCCGGGCGGCGGGGGTCAGTTCCTTGAGTACGTACGAGACGGTCACCAGGTCCGTGGGGGCCAGCTCCAGCCCGGCGCCGATCCGGGCGCGCTGCCACCGCGCGGCCCGCAGCCCGGGGGGCCCGCCGGCCTCGGCCAGCTCACGGCCGAGCGCGAGGGCGGGTTCGGCCCAGTCCAGGACGGTGGTCTCCGGGCCGTCCCAGGCCCCGGCGACGGCCCAGCTCGCCGCGCCGGTGCCGCCGCCGACGTCGGTGTGGGTGGCCGGCTCCCACTCCGGCGCGGCCTCGCGGAGCGCGTCCAGGGCGGCCCGTACGGCCTCGAAGGTCGCGGGCATCCGGTACGCGGCGTAGGCGACGACGTCCGCCCGGTCCCGCAGCACCGGCGCGTCGGTCGGGGTCGTACCGCGGTAGCTGGCGATCAGCCGGTCGACGGCCTGGGTCGCCTGCCGGGGCGGCAGTCCGTCGAGCAGACCGGCGAGGGCCGCGCGCAGGGCTTCGGCGGTGGGGAGGGTGACGTTCACCGAGGAATTCTATTCGCGGCGCGGCCCTCCCCGGCCCGGCGGGAAGGGCGCGGGGCCCCGCCCCCGGCGGCGGGTGGGCCCGCCGGGTCACGGGTGCGCGACGGGATGCGTGTAACTCCGCTCACCCAGGTGGCAGTTGCTACGCTGACCGCCGCGAGACCCGCGACGGCCCAACGGGGGGACCCATGAGACAGAGGATCGTTCGGCTGACTCTGGTCGGCGGGGGGACCTTCCTGGCGCTCCTCCTGCTGCTGGCGACCTGCGGCGGGGGTGCGTCGAAGGACGACGGGAAGGGCGCGGGCAGCACGCCCGAGGCGGCTTCCGTCTCCCCCTCGGCGAAGCCCGCGCCCTCCTCGTCCGGGTCGCGGACCCTCCTCGACGTGCCGCCCCGGTACACGACGGCGAGCGGCTGGGAGATCGTCGGCGCCTCGCCGGACATCGCCTTCTCCTGGCCGACCGGCACCCTCGCCTACCTGGAGCGCACGGCGGACCGGCGCTACCGGCTGCGCACCCTCGACACGGCCACCGGGAAGCTGGGGTGGCGCAGCGAGGCCCGTCAGACGCTGGACCCGGAGAGCTATCCCCGGCTGCTGACCGTCTCCCGGGAGGACCGGGAGTTCTTCGTCACGTGGTCGTACGGGAAGGCGGGCGACGGACTCGCCCCGTCGGAGACGTTCCTCTCGATCGACGTGTACGCGGCGGCCAACGGCGACCGTCACCATGTGGAGCTGCCGTGGAACGGTGCTCCGTCGGTCTCGGCGGCAGGCCCGGACCTCGTGATCTCCGACGCCGGCGCGAACGCGGCGCTGATCGACCCGGTGACCGGCGAGACGTCGAAGGTCGCCGCGTCGGATCTGAAGTACCCCGAGGGCTGTACCGCCTGCCGGAAGCTGACGGAGGTGGTCGGCCAGACCGGGCAGGGGCTGCTGGTGAGCGGGGCGCGGGAGTTCTGGGTGCCGGGCGGCTGGTACAGCCGGAAGGTCGCGCCGAAGGGGGCCGACCCGGCCTCCGGGGTGCCGACGTCCGTGGTGGCGGGGCTGGTGCTGGCGAAGTGGCAGCCGGAGAAGTCCTCGAAGCGGGCGGCGACCCACGAGATGTGGACGGTGCACGACGCGGCGAGCGGCAAGGCCCTGGTGTCGGTGGAGTGCCACCGTCCGGCCATACAGCCGGGCCGCTTCCCGCAGGCGGTCGTCCCACCTTCGGGCGACTATCTGGTCGCCGGGAACCTGGCGTTCGACCTGGTGGCCAAGAAGGGCTACTGCCTGGAGGACGAGGACGGCTCGTCCCACGTGACGCTGGCCTCGGTGACGGACGACGGGATCGCGTACGGCGCCCGGAACGTGCGGGACGCCGAGGAGGCGCTGGCCGGGGGCGGGGTACCGGTGGTGATGGACTTCGTCGACGGATCGGACGAGCCGCTCGCCCGCGACGTACGGCTGCCGGTGGCCGAGACGACCGGGGTCGGGATCTTCCGCACCACGGACCGTGAGGGCCGGGCGCATCTGATCGGCTACCCGCGCGAGGACTGACCGGCCCCCGGGCGCGCACCGACCTGCTGCCCGTGCGCGGACCCACGTGCCGCGCGCGGGGCGTGGGCCCCGTGATCCGGGAGCGCCGTACGGATCACGGGGCGAAAGCGGGGGCTTACAGTCCGCCCTCGGTCCGGCCGCGCCGCTCCCAGGGGCGGCAGAGCACCAGGAAGCAGGCCATGGCCGCGGCGGCGCAGATGGTCTGGACGAGGGCCATCGGGACGGCCGTGTCCTCCCCCGCGATGCCCACCAGCGGCGAGGCGATCGCGCCGATGAGGAACGACGAGGTGCCGAGCAGCGCGGAGGCGGAGCCCGCCGCGTGCTTGGAGCGCATCAGGGCCTGCGAGTTCGTGTTGGGCAGCGCCAGGCTCATCGCGGACATCAGGACGAACAGGGTGCCGGCGACGGGGGCGAGCCCCACTTCACCGAAGACCCCGCTGGTCATCAGCAGCAGCACGACGGCGGCGAGCAGGATGACGGAGAGCCCGAAGAGCAGCACCCGGTCGAGGCTGACCCGGCCGACGAGCAGCCGGCCGTTGATCTGGCCGACGACGATCAGGCCGACCGAGTTGAGGCCGAAGAGCAGGCTGAAGGTCTGCGGCGAGGCGCCGTAGATCTCCTGGATGACGAACGGCGAGGCGCTGACGTAGGCGAAGAGGGCCGCGAAGGCGAGCCCGCCGGCGATCGTGTAGCCGATGAACACCCGGTCGGCGAAGAGGCCGCGCATGGTGCGCAGGGCTTCGGCGACGCCGCCGGTGTGACGTTCCTCCGGCGGCAGGGTCTCGTGCAGGCTCTTCCACACGACCAGGGTCAGCAGCAGGCCGACGACGGTGAGCACGACGAAGACGCCGCGCCAGTCCGTGATCCGCAGCACCTGGCCGCCGATCAGCGGCGCGATGATCGGGGCGACACCCGAGATCAGCATCAGGGTGGAGAAGAACTTGGCCATCTCGATGCCGTCGTAGAGGTCGCGCACGACGGCCCGGGAGATCACGATGCCGGCCGAGCCGGCGAGGCCCTGGAGGAGGCGGCAGCCGATGAGCATCTCGGCGTTGGGGGCGATGGCGCAGATCGCCGTGGCGACGACGTAGACGACCATGCCGGTCAGGAGCGGTCCGCGGCGGCCCCAACGGTCGCTCATGGGGCCGACGACGAGCTGGCCGAGGGCCATGCCGAGGAGGCAGGCGGTCAGCGTGAGCTGGACGGTGGCGGCCGGGGCGTGCAGCGCGTCGGTGACGTCGGGCAGCGCCGGCAGGTACATGTCCATGGACAGGGCCGGCAGCGCGGTGAGGCCGCCGAGCACCAGGGTCACCAGGAACGCGGTCCGGCGGACGGCCGCCGCCGGGGCGGCCGGGAGGCCGGTGAGACCGGGAAGAGCCGGGCCCTCGGGGCCCGGCGCGGGGTCGGGAACGGCGAGGCCGGTGATCACTCGACCGGTTCCCGCCGTAGGTATGTGCTCTTGTTCTTGCTGGGCCCGGCTTACGCCGCTGTCCGGCATGCTTCATCTCCACATCGTTGAAATCCGCATCTATGCTCTCAGCTCAGGCGTTGTGGTCGTAACCCGATTTCGAGGGCGTGGCATGAGCGGGACTGTGCGTTGGGGCATATTGGCGACGGGCGGCATAGCCGCGACCTTCACCAAGGATCTGCTGGGACTGCCCGATGCCGAGGTGGTCGCGGTGGCCTCGCGCACCGAGGCGTCGGCCCAGGCGTTCGCCGAGCGGTTCGGGATCGGTCGGGCCTACGGGAGCTGGGCCGAATTGGTCGCGGACGACGACGTCGATGTGGTGTATGTCGCAACCCCGCACTCCGCCCACTACGAGGCGACCGCGCTGGCGCTGCGCGCGGGCAAGCACGTGCTCTGCGAGAAGGCGTTCACGCTGGACGCGGGGCAGGCCGGTGAGCTGGTCGGGCTCGCCCGGGAGCGCGGGCTGTTCCTGATGGAGGCCATGTGGACGTACCTCAACCCGGTCGTCCGCCGGATGACGGAGCTGGTGCGCGAGGGCGCGATCGGCGAGATCCGCACCGTCCAGGCCGACTTCGGGTTCGCCGGTGACGTGGGTCCCGAGCACCGGCTGCGCAACCCCGCCCTCGGCGGCGGCGCGCTGCTCGACCTGGGGGTCTACCCGGTGTCGTTCGCGCACCTCCTGCTGGGCGAGCCGGACCGGGTGCAGGCGGACGCGCTGCTCTCCCCCGAGGGCACCGACCTGAACACCGGGATACTGCTGGGCTGGGACTCGGGCGCGACCGCGCTGCTCTCCTGCTCGATCGTGGGCCACCACGCCACGGCGGCGACCGTCGTCGGCACGAAGGGCCGCATCGACCTCCCGCGCGACTTCTTCCACCCCGACCACCTCCTCCTGCACCGTGCGGGCTCCTCGGACCCGGCGCCGGAGAAGATCGTCACCGGTCCGGGTCCGCAGGGTCTTTCCGGCATGCAGTACGAGGCGGTCGAGGTGATGCGCGCGCTGCGGGCGGGCGAGACCGAGTCCCCGCTGGTGCCGCTGGACGGTTCTCTGGCGGTGATGCGGACGCTCGACGCGGTACGGGACCGCATCGGCGTCCGCTACCCCTCCGACGACCGTACGGGCAAGGGCGCCTGACGGCTCGTCACATACCGCTTGTCAGGCCGGGGTCAGCCCCGGGTTGCCCGCCTCCGTCACGAAGGAACCGGCCGTCGTGACGGGGGCGCCGGGCGTGGTGACGGCGTCCACCGCGCGGAAGTCGGCGCGGGCGTGGTCGTCTTCGAGGGTGACCAGCGCGTAGCCGCGGCGGCCGTCGTAGAACTTCAGGTGCGGGTTGGCCGCCATCTGGTTGTTCCAGTTGGCGGGCTTCACCGAGCCGTTCTGGCCGCTGGTGATGGAGGAGGTGACGATCTCCGTGCCGACGGTACGGGACGAGGGGTCGTCGAAGTCCTTCTTGAGGTCGAAGCCGTAGGCGACGTGCACGTCCCCGGTGAGGACCAGCAGGTTGTCGACGCCCGCCGACTCGGCGCCGTCCAGCACCCGTTGCCGGGAGGCCGGGTAGCCGTCCCAGGAGTCCATCGAGAGCTTGTAGGCGGCGGTGGGCACGTCCTTGCGCCGGGCGAAGGTGACCTGCTGGGGCAGGACGTTCCAGGTGGCGCGCGAGGCGCGCCAGCCGTCGATCAGCCAGCGCTCCTGGGTGGCGCCGGTCAGGGTGCGGGCGGGGTCCTCGGACTCGGGTCCGGGCACCTTCCAGCCGTCGCCGTACGCCTGGTCGCTGCGGTACTGGCGGGTGTCCAGGATGTCGAACTGTGCGAGGCGGCCGAACCGCAGCCGCCGGTAGAGGCGCATGTCGGGGCCGGTGGGGCGCTGCGGGGTGCGCAGCGGCTGGTTCTCCCAGTACGCGCGGTAGGCGGCGGCCCGGCGGAGCAGGAACTCCTCGGCGGGCACGCTGTTCTCGGGGGTGTCGTCGGCGTAGTTGTTCTCGGTCTCGTGGTCGTCCCAGGTGACGACGAAGGGGTGCGCGGCGTGCGCGGCGCGCAGGTCGGGGTCCGACTTGTAGAGGGCGTACCGCAGCCGGTAGTCCTCCAGGGTCAGCGTCTCCCGGTTGAAGACGTCGGGCAGCACGCGGTCGGTGTAGGCGCGGGCGCCGCCGGTGGCGGTGACGGCGTACTCGTAGAGGTAGTCGCCGAGGTGGAAGACGGCGTCCACGTCCTCGTCCGCGAGGTGGCGGTAGGCGGTGAAGTACCCGTCGTGGTACGCCTGGCAGGAGACGGCGGCGAGCCTGACCGCACGGTTGCGGGTGTGCGGGTCGGGGGCGGTGCGGGTGCGGCCGGTCCCGCTGGTCCAGCCACCGGCGCGGAAGCGGTAGTAGAAGGTGCGGCCGGGTTCCAGGCCGCGGACCTCGGTGCGGACGCTGTGCGCGAACTCCGGGTGCGCGGTGGCGGTTCCGCGCCGGACGACGCGGCGGAAGCGCTCGTCGTGGGCGAGCTCCCAGCCGACCTGGACGCGGGAGGCGGGCAGCCCGCCGTCCGCCTCGTACGGGCGCGGGGCGAGGCGCGTCCAGAGCAGGAGGGAGTCGGGCAGCGGGTCTCCGGAGGCCACTCCGAGGGTGAAGGGGTTCTCGGTGATCCGGCGGGGGTCGAGTTCGGCGGCGCTCGCCGTGCCCGCGGCGGGCAGGTTGACGGCGAAGGCGAGCGCGGCGGCGGCGCCGGTGGTGGTGAGGAAGCGGCGGCGGCCCACGCCCTGGCTGTGGCGGCGGGCCGCGGCGCGGAACTCGGCCGGTCGGTCCGGGCGTTCGGTGTCCGTGGCGGTCGGTGCGGGCGTCATGGTCTCTCCCCTGGCAGATGGGTGTCGAGGGGTGTGCGGCCTCGGCCCGCCGGACGCCCCCTGGGCATTGGAGTGCGGAACGGCATCGCCCGTCTGTCGGGTGCACGACATCCGGATGGCGGGGTGATGAGCACCGCGTGCGCCGGGCGGAGCGGCGGGCGGCGCACGTATCCGCAGGTGACAAACGACTGTCCGGGAGGGCGCTTTGCTGTGATCATGGATGGCCCGACGCCGCCTCCGGGAGGATCCCCGACGTGCCCGTACCCGCCGACCCGACCGTGCTCCACCCGATGCCCGGCCAGCCCCGGGTGGTGCTCCTGCGCCCACTGGTGACGTCGCCGTTGATCGAGGTCGGGGAGTACACCTACTACGACGACCCGGACGACGCGACCGCGTTCGAGACGCGGAACGTGCTCTACCACTACGGCCCGGAGAAGCTGGTCATCGGGAAGTTCTGCGCGCTGGGCACAGGGGTGCGGTTCCTCATGAACGGCGCCAACCACCGTATGGACGGCCCCTCCACGTTCCCCTTCCCCACCATGGGCGGCTCCTGGTCCGACCACTTCGACCTGCTCACGGGCCTGCCGGACCGGGGGGACACGGTCGTCGGCAACGACGTCTGGTTCGGCTACGGCACCACGGTGCTGCCGGGTGTACGCATCGGGCACGGGGCGATCATCGGTGCCGGCTCGGTCGTCACCTCGGACGTGCCCGACTACGGCATCGTCGGCGGCAACCCGGCCCGCCTCCTGCGCACCCGCTTCGGTGCGCGGGACGTCGCCCGGCTGCTGGCGGTGGCCTGGTGGGACTGGCCCGCCGAGCACCTCACCGCGCACGTCCGGACGGTGATGTCGGGCAGTGTCGCCGACCTGGAAGCCGCCGCTCCCGGCCCGCGCCGCTCATGACGGTGCGGCCATGTGCCGTCGGCTCGGAGATCATCCGCGGACCGGTCGCCCGGGGCCACCGGGTGACGTACGCCAACGATCCGGCGGCGGAGATGCTGGGCCGAGCGGCCCTGCCACCTCCTGGCCCGCATCGGGAATACGTCCCCGGATCCACCGGTTGAGCCGCTGCATGAGCGCCGACGAATCTGCCGAGATCCTGCATTACACCGCTTTCTCCACCGACCCGGAGGGCGGCAACCCGGCCGGTGTCGTCCTGGACGCCTCCGCCTTGGACGATGCCGCGATGCTGGCCGTCGCCGCCCGGCTCGGCTACAGCGAGTCCGCGTTCCTGACCCGGGCGCCCGGGGAGCGGACGTACACGGTCCGCTACTTCAGCCCGAAGGCAGAGGTGCCGTTCTGCGGACACGCGACGGTCGCCGCCGCGCTCGCGCTGGCGGACCGCGACGGCCCCGGTGACCTGGAGTTCCTGACCCGGGCCGGCACGGTCCCGGTCGCGGTGGCGCTGCGGGACGGCACGCTGAGGGCCACCCTGACCAGCGTGGAGCCGCAGGTGACGGACATCGCACCGGCGGATCTGGCCCAGGCGCTGGCCGCGCTCGACTGGCCGGCCGGTGATCTCGACCCGGCGCTGCCGCCCCGCATCGCGTTCGCGGGTGCCCGCCATCTCGTGCTGGCCGCCGCGACCCGCGAGCGCCTCGCGGACCTGAGGTACGACTTCTCCCGGCTCGCGTCCCTCATGGAGCGGCTGGACCTGACGACGGTCCAGCTGGTGTGGCGGGAGTCCGAGCGGGTCTTCCACGCCCGCGACCCGTTCCCGGTGGGCGGTGTGGTGGAGGACCCCGCGACGGGCGCCGCCGCCGCGGCTTTCGGGGCGTACGCGCGTGAGCTGGGCCTCGTCCCGGACCAGGCGGTGCTCACCCTCCACCAGGGCGCGGACATGGGCCGGCCCGGCACCCTCACGGTGGAGCTGCGCCCGGGCGATCCTCGCGTACGGGTGAGCGGCGCGGGGACCCGTATCGGCTGACCGGGGGCATCCGCGCCCGGTCGAGCGCGTCCCGCGGCAGGGCCCTCGGCGCCCGGTGAACACTTCTCGGCATCCATACGACGGTTCGGCGTCGGGCGGCCGAAATCCGGGGCGTACGATCGCGGACACCGAAGCCGAGCACGGGAGTACCGATCTTGTCCGCATCCGCAACCCTCGCACCACGCATCGGTGTCTCCATCGTCACCATGGGTGACCGCCCGCAGGCGGTGGAGGCCCTCCTCGCGTCGGTGGCCATGCAGGACGTCCGGCCCACCCGGCTGGTCGTCATCGGCAACGGCACGAAGCTTCCGGACTTCTCCACCTTCCCCGGCCTGGAGGACCTGGAGGGCGGGGTGACCCTCATCGAGAACGAGGAGAACCTCGGCTGCCCCGGCGGCCGGAACGTCGGCCTCGCCCGTCTCGCCGAACTCGGCGACGTGGACGTGGTGATCGAGCTGGACGACGACGGCCTGCTGGTCGAGAAGAACGTGTTCAGCACGGTGCAGGACCTGTTCACCGCCGATCCCGTCCTGGGCATCGTCGGCTTCCGGATCGCCGACGAGCACGGCGAGACCCAGCGCCGCCACATCCCGCGGCTGCGCGCCTCGGACCCGATGCGGCGCGGACACGTCACGGCCTTCCTCGGCGGCGCGCACGCCTTCTCGATGAAGATGCTGGCGGGCACGGGCCTGTGGCCTGCCGAGTTCTTCTTCACCCACGAGGAGACGGATCTCTCCTGGCGGGCGCTCGACAGCGGCTGGAACATCCTCTACGAGCCCGATCTGCTGCTCCAGCACCCCAAGACCTCGCCCGCCCGGCACGCGGTCTACCACCGGATGACCGCCCGCAACCGGGTGTGGCTCGCCCGCCGGAACCTCCCGGCGCCGCTGATCCCCCTCTACCTGGGCGTATGGACACTGCTCACCTTCGCCAGGACCCGGTCCGCGAAGGGGCTGAAGGCCTGGATGGGCGGGTTCGTCGAGGGCCTGCGCACCCCGTGCGGCCCCCGCAACCCGATGCGCTGGCGCACCGTGTGGCGGATGACCCGGCTCGGCCGCCCGCCGCTCGTCTGACCGCTCGTACCTCCTTCCGCCGGAGGCCACCGCCCTACCGCTCCGCTTCCCCACCGCTCCACCGATCGCCCGGACGCCTCGCGTTCCGGGCGATCGGCGTTTCCGGGGCGCGTCGGGCGCGCCCGAACCACCGTCGCAGGAAGGCTCCTTGACAGTTCCCGACCTTCAGACAATGATTCCACTAGTTGACTAATGGAATTGGGGCGAGGCGTGGAACACCCGAGCACACCGAGCGAGACCTCCGGGCCATGGGCTCTGGAGGCCCGCAGACTGAGCAAGCGCTACCGCCGCGGCTGGGCTCTGCGGGACCTCTCCTTCCGGCTCCCGGCCGGACGGATCTGCGGTCTCGTCGGCCCCAACGGCGCGGGCAAGAGCACCCTGCTCGGCATCGCGTCCCAGCAGATCGACCCGACCGAGGGCGAGTTGAAGATCTTCGGCGTCCCGGTCGACGACACTTCGGCCATGCCCCGGTTCGCCTTCCTCGGCCAGGACAAGCCACTCTTCAAGCGGTTCACGGTGGCCGAGACGCTGCGGATGGGCGCCGAACTCAACCCGGGCTGGGACATGGCGGCGGCAGAACGGATCGTCCGCTCGGGCCAGGTCCCGCTGGAGGCACGCGTCGGTACGCTCTCCGGCGGCCAGCGCACCCGGGTCGCCTTCGCGCTCGCCTTCGGCAAGCGCCCCGGCCTGCTGCTGCTGGACGAGCCGATGTCGGATCTCGACCCGCTGGCGCGCGACGAGATGAGCACCCTGCTGATGGCCGAGGCCGTCGAACGCGGAACGACGGTGCTGATGTCCTCCCACATGCTGGGCGAACTGGAGGACATGTGCGACCACCTGCTGGTGGTGTCCGAGGGGCGGCTCCGGATGGCCGGTGAGACCGACGCACTGGTCCCCGCCCACGCCCTGGTCACCGGGCTGGCGTCGGACGGTGGGCTGCCGCCGGAGCTGACCCGCCACACCGTGATCGAGTCCCGGGTCCAGGGCCGCCAGTTCCAGGCGCTCGTACGCCCCCAGGGACCGCTGAGCGGCGACTGGCAGATCAGCGAACCGAGCCTGGAGGAGGTGCTGCTGGCCCACCTCCGTTCACCGGACGCGCCCGCGCTCCTCGCCCCGGGCGCCCTCACCGACGCCGAAGGGATCACCGCATCATGACCACGACCACCCTGACCGACCCCTCCACGGGGGCGGGAACCGTCCGGCGCGGCCCGCTGCGCGGACTGACCTGGCTCGTGGTGCGCCAGCACCGGGCGACGCTGTACAGCGCGCTCGCGCTGGTGATCCTCGGTGCGGCCGTGATCGTGTACCAGCGCGGGCAGATGATCGACACGCTGGACGCGGCCGGGTGGCCACGAAAGAGCGCGCCGGACGAGGTCACCTCCGCACGGATCCTGGACTACCTCACGCTGGCCCTCGGCGTGCTCCCGACGCTCCTCGGCGTTCTCGTCGGCGCTCCGCTGATCGCCTCCGACACCGAGCAGGGCACCGCGCAGTTGGTCACCACCCAGTCGGTGCCGCGCCGCCGCTGGCTGATCGCCAAGCTGACGCTGGGCTACTCCGTCGCCCTCTTCGCCGGCCTGGTGTTCTCCGTGCTCTTCACCTGGTGGTGGAAGCCGTACCGGTCGGTCTTCCCGTTCGTCTGGCTGGACGGGTCGGTCTTCGACAGCACCGGTCCGGTCCTGCCGGCGTTCTGCCTGTTTCTCACCGCGGCGGGCATCACCATCGGGGTCCTGCTGCGCCGGGTGCTGATGGCGATGGTGGTGACCCTCGGCTTCTCGGTCTTCGTGAGCGTCGTCTGGGACCAGTTCCGCGACCGGCTCGGCACCAGCCACATGTTCACGTACCCGCTGAACGCGGAGAGCTCCCTCGGCGGCTACCAGGACGTGCAGCAGCTCGACAGCTGGGTCGGCACCGCGGACGGCACGCTCTACGGCTGGGGCACCTGCGCCAAGGCCACCGAGGCGGCGCAGAACGCCTGCGTCAAGGACAAGGGCATCGTCAACAATGTCGTCGAGTACCTCGAATACGACCAGATGAACGCCATGCAGTGGACCGGCGCCGGCATCCTGCTCGCCGCCACGGCGCTGCTGACCGTGTTCGTCGTGTGGCGTGTCTCCCGGCGCCCGCTGTGACGGCGCGCCCCCCATGTCCGTAAAGTCTCCTCAGTCGAGCGGAAGGTGAAGAGCAGTGGTCGTTTTCCGCATCGACCGGCGCAGTGGGATCGCCACGTACCTGCAGATCGTGCACCAGGTCGAGCAGGCCCTGCGGATGGGCGCTCTCCAGGAGGGGGACAAGCTGCCCACGGCCGCCCAGGTGGCAGCCACCACCAAGGTCAACCCCAACACGACCCTCAAGGCGTACCGGGAGCTGGAGCGCCTCGGTTTCGCCGAAGTGCGCCAGGGGGCGGGCACCTTCGTCACCCGTAACCTCGCCCGGCCCCAGTCCGGACCCGACTCGCCGCTCCGCACCTCGCTGGACGCGTGGCTGGTCCAGGCACGGACCGCGGGGCTGTCGGGGCACGACGTGCGGGCGCTGTTCAGCGCCGCGTACGAGACGGCCTACCCGGGCGAGAGCTGAGGCCGGACCCGGGGAGGCCGGACCCGGGGAGGCCGGACCCGGGCCCCGCCGGGAGGTGGGCGTAGGCGGGCAGGTCGATGTCCCCGGCCTTGGCGAACTGGGCCGCCAGCACCTGCCGCATGGGCCAGCGGTTCATCGACCGCATCGAGGCGGCGCGCAGCCGGATGGCGAGCGCGCCGTTCGGTGCGTACGCCGAGGCACCGCCGGGCGGGAGCTGCTGTGCCCGGGTGACGTAGGGGCGCATGATCCGGTCGTAGTTCCGGAAGGCGTCGAGGTGGGACGCACCGGGCGTGGTCAGTTCGCCCGCCAGCACGTACGCGCCGACGAGGGCGAGGCTCGTCCCCATGCCGGTGAGGGGCGAGGGGCAGTGTCCGGCGTCGCCGAGCAGCACCGTCCGTCCGCGCGACCAGCTGTCGAGGCGCACCTGCCCCAGCGAGTCGAAGAAGAAGTCGTCGCAGGTGCGCATCGCCGCGACGAGGCGCGGGACTTCCCATCCGACGCCCTCGAACCGGCGGGCGACCAGGTCCTGTTGGGCGCGCACGTCGTGGCGGTCGTACGTGAAGGGCTCCGCGCGGAAGCTGAGTCCGGCCTTGATCTCACCGGGCAGCCGGCCGGGGCGCGCGGACGCGACGAGCCCGCCGGGGGCGTTGAACATCCGGAACCAGCCGTCGAGGTCCCAGTCGTCCCGGACCGTGAACCACGCGGTCCAGCAGTTCAGCGGGCGGACGAAGTCGGTCTCGGGGCCGAAGGCGAGCGACCGGACCACGGAGTGCGGCCCGTCGGCCCCCACCACGACCCCGAAGCGGCGTCGGCCGGCCTTCTCGAAGGTGACGGTGACGCCGTCGTCGTCCTGGGCGAGGGCGGTGACGGTGTCGTCGAAGAGATACTCCACACCGGTGCCGGTGCCGGTGCCGGTGCCGGTGCCGGTGCCGGTGGCGCTGCCGGGCGAGGTGCGGGCGGTGGGCGAGGTCGCGTCGTACAGGAGGCGGGCGAGGTCGCCCCGGAGGATCTCGATCTCGG
This sequence comes from Streptomyces sp. NPDC002690, assembly GCF_053592415.1. Classification (NCBI taxonomy): domain Bacteria; kingdom Bacillati; phylum Actinomycetota; class Actinomycetes; order Kitasatosporales; family Streptomycetaceae; genus Streptomyces; species Streptomyces sp. NPDC002690. The sequence continues at coordinate 19,581 of NZ_JBSFVR010000031.1, forward strand.
AGACGATTCCCTCCCCTCCGAAGGCGGCGGCCGGCATCTCGGCGGTGACCCGGTCCCGGGCGTCCACCATGGCGAGGCCGCGCTGGCCGACGGCGACCGCGCGCGCCCGGTCCATGAGGCCCATACGGCTGATCACCTCTCGGCCCGCGCCACGGAGATCCACGGTCTGCCCGCCCGGCCGGGGGCTCGGCACCCGCTCGACGACCGTGACGTCGAAGCCCGCCGCGCGTAGCCAGTACGCGAGGGCCGGACCGGCGATGCCGGCGCCGGAGATGAGTACGTCTTTTTTTCTCATGGCATCGAATGTACGGCGTACGCATGAGACCCCGCAACCTTGAAAGCCCTGCAATACAAGGACACTTACCTGCAAGCGCACTAGTACGCGACGACTGGGTGCACCAGCGCCCGAGGCGCCCTCGTGGAGACCGGAGCCCCTCAGCGCAGTCAGGGCAGTACAGTGCGACCCGCAGAGGTGCACTAGTACGGAGGCGTCATGGACCGCCAGAGGGAATCGCACGGAGAAGCAGGGCGGGCGCTGCCGAAGGAGCCGCCGTACCGCCGGATCGCCGCGATTCTGCGGGGGCGGATCGAGTCGGGGGAACTCGCCCCCGGTGACCGCACCCCTTCCACTCGGGAGATCGCCCGGCAGTGGGGGGTAGCCATGGCCACCGCGACCAAGGTCATCGCCGAACTGCGGCACGAGGGGCTGGTACGGCCGGTGCCCGGCGTGGGCACCGTGGTCGAGAGCGCCGCCCGGGCACGACGCCCGGCGGCCGTTCCGCCCGCCTCCGTCCCGGCCCGGTCGGCCGCCCGGGCTGCGGGCGCGGGTGGGGGCACGGCCCCGGAGGGACCTGGCATCGCACTCGCCCGGGAACGGATCATCGCCACGGCCATCGCCGTCGCGGACGCCGAGGGGCTGGGCGCGGCCTCGATGCGGCGGGTGGCCAACGAGCTGGGCGCGGCGACCATGTCGCTCTACCGGCACGTGACCGACAAGGACGATCTGCTGACGCAGATGATGGATGCCGCCTGCTCGCACTGGCGCTTCCCCGCCGAGTCCCCGGCGGGCTGGCGGGAGCGGCTGGAACTCGCCGCCCGTCTGCTGTGGGAGACGTTCCGCCGTCACCCGTGGCTCGCCCCGGCGCTCTCGGTGACCCGGCCGCAGTTGCTCCCCGGCGCCCTGCCCTTCACCGAGTGGGTGCTTCAGGCCCTGGACGGCCGCGGCCTCGACGGCCAGACGCACTTCACGATTCACGTCACCCTGTTCAATTACGTGCGGGGAACGGCGATCAATATCGAACCCGAAGTCGTGGCCGAGGAATTCACCGGCCTGACGAGCGACGAGTGGATGGACACGCAGGGACCACAACTCCGGCAGGTATTCTCGGCCGGCGCGTTCCCGACCCTGGAGCGCATCACCGAAGACGGTTACGACTTCGATCTCGACATGCTTTTCGAGTTCGGACTGCAACGCCTCCTGGACGGTTTCACCACCCTGATCGACGAGCCGCCCCCACACCCTTGAGCCGCGACGGCCGGCCCCTGCCGCCGGCCCGTCCCACCTCCGGCCCGTTCCACCCGAGGTCAGTCCGCCCGCGCCTCAGGACGGCGCCGGGACGCGCCACGGGCACGCCCCGTCCCCGCAGGGCTCCGGGACGTGGCCGTCCCGGGGAAGTCGGGGTCGTCCTCGGCGGTCGGCAGCGCGCGGTGCCCCTCCGAGTGGTCGTTGACCCATCCGCAGCCCGGGCAGGCGTAGCGCCCGTCCAGACCGGCGATGAGCGTGCCGCACCGGCGGCACTCGGTGTAGGTGACCTCGGGCGCGGCCATGGGGCCGTCGGCGGCGGGCCGCCGCCCCGGGACGGCCGCGTCCCTACCGGACGGGGGCTCGGCGGAAAACTCCATGCCGGAAGGCTACGCCGCGCCCCGCGCCGGCCGGACCGCCTCCGCGAGTCCGACGCGGGCGGGGACGGGACCGTCCGGGGCGGGTGGGTGCGGATTCGAGGGAGGGTCGGGACGCATGCGGGGCGATTCCGTACGGGAACGCAAAAATGCCCCGGCCGCATTGGCGTCCGAGGCACTCATCCGATTAAGCTGAATGTTTCCCGCGATTTCGGCGCATCATCTTCACGCGCCAGCAGAACCATCACGGGAGAAACTCACAGGGCTCACCTTATCTTTTATGGAGTCACATTGTCAAGCGAGGAAATGGTTCGCGAGCAGGAATTCGTCACCCTGCTCCACGAGCGACTCGACACCCTGCGGGACGGAACAGAGGGTGCCGTGCGGGGCTCGCTGGGGCAGCCCGTGCACAGCCGGCAGGCCCGGCTGGAGCGGGACGTCACGGTCGCCGAGCAGTCGGACCGCCTCGCCACGCTGAACGCCGTGGAGGACGGCCTCTGTTTCGGCCGCATCGACCTCCGCGACGGCACGCACCACCACATCGGCCGGCTCGGCATCCGCGACGACGACGAGGCGCGCACCCCGCTGCTCATCGACTGGCGCGCACCGGTGGCCCGCCCGTTCTACCTGGCGACGGGCCACACACCCCTGGGGCTCCGGCGGCGCAGACACCTGACCACGCGCGAACGCCGGGTCACCGCCCTGCACGACGAGATCCTGGATCTGGACGAGACCGCGCCCGCGCACCGCACCGGCTACGAGGACCCCAACGGCGACGCCGTGCTGCTGGCCGCCGTGAACGCCACCCGCACCGGCCGCATGACCGACATCGTGCGGACCATCCAGGCCGAGCAGGACCGCATCATCCGCGCCCCGCACCGGGGCGTGCTCGTGGTGGAAGGGGGGCCCGGTACCGGGAAGACGGCGGTCGCCCTGCACCGCGCCGCGTACCTCCTGTACGCGTACCGCGAGCAGCTGGCCCGCCGGGCCGTGCTGATCGTCGGCCCCAACCCGGCCTTCCTCGGCTACATCGGCAATGTGCTGCCCTCCCTGGGCGAGACCGGGGTGCTGCTCGCCACCCCGGACGAGCTCTTCCCCGGGGTACGGGCCACCGGCACCGACACCCCGCGGGCCGCGGCCGTCAAGGGCTCCGCCCGGATGGCCGAGGTCCTGCGCGAGGCGGTCGCGGACCGGCAGCGGCTGCCCGCGGGACCGGTCGGGATCGCCCACGAGCGGGACACCCTGTTCCTCGACCCCGGCACGGTCCTCCGTATCAGGGCGGAGGCCCGGAACACCGGGCTGCCGCACAACCTCGCCCGGCGCCCGTTCGCCTCGGGGGTCGTCGACGCGCTGACCCGGCAGCTCGCCGACCGCATCGGGGCCGACCCGCTCGGCGGCCCCAATCTGCTCGACCCCTCCGACGTCGAGCAGCTGCGCGAGGAGGTGGCCGCCGCCCCGGAGGTGCACGCGGCGATCGACGGCCTCTGGCCCCGCCTCACCCCCGAGCGGTTCCTCGCCGAGTACCTCGCGGCACCCACCGGGCTTCCGGCCGGGGACACGGAGTCGGTACGCCGCGACGACAGGGACCCCACCGGCCTGACGGACCGCACGGAGTGGACCGCCGCCGACGTCCCCCTGCTCGACGAGGCCGCCGAGTTGCTCGGCAAGGACGACAGCGCCCTGCGGGCGGCCGAGGAAGCGGAGCGCCGCCGGCGGATCGCTTACGCCCAGGGCGTCCTGGACCTCTCGGAGGGTTCGCGCTCCACCGACTTCGAGGACGAGGACGACGCGGAGATCCTCTCGGCGCACGACATCATCGACGCCGAACGCTTCGCCGAGCGCCAGGAGGAGGCGGACCACCGCAGCGCCGCCGAGCGTGCCGCCGCCGACCGGACCTGGGCCTTCGGCCACATCATCGTCGACGAGGCGCAGGAACTCTCCGCGATGGCCTGGAGGTTGCTGATGCGACGCTGCCCGACCCGCTCCATGACGCTGGTCGGCGATCCGGCGCAGACAGGTTCGGCGGCCGGGGCCGACAGCTGGGCCGGAATTCTCGGACCGTACGTGGGCGACCGCTGGGAGCACACCCGCCTGGACGTCAACTACCGTACGCCGCAGGAAATCATGGAGACGGCCGCCGAGGTGCGGCGGGAGACCGACCCCTCCTTCGAGCCGCCCCGCTCGGTGCGTTCCACCGGTGTCGCACCGTGGACCCTTCACGCGGAGCCGGAGAAGCTGGTGCGCGTGGCGGCCGAGGCCGTCGCCCGCGAGGCCCTGCACGAGGGAAAGCTCGCGGTGATCGCGCCGCGGGAACTCCACACCGAGCTGGCCAGGGCCCTGCCCGGCGCCTCGTACGGAACCGAACCCGACCTGGCGGCCCGGGTGGTGATCCTGGACGCGCGGCAGTCGAAGGGCCTGGAGTTCGACTCGGTCGTCGTCGTGGCGCCGGAGCGGATCAGGACCGGTTCTCCGCGCGGGGTCAACGACCTGTACGTGGCGCTGACCCGCGCGACCCAGCGGCTCGGGCTGATCGGGTTCGCCCCGGTACTGCCGCGGGAGGAGGCGTAACGCGCTCCGCGCCCGGCCCTCAGATGCCGCCCACGATGCTGGGCGGCACCACCAGATGACGGGCCCGGTGTTCCAGGACGAGCGCCTGCGGCATCGTCGTGGACACCGCGTCCGAGGCGCACCGCCCGCACGACGGGACCGTGGCGGGCACGTGCGGGGTGTGCTGGTTGGCGATGTGCTGGGAGAGCCTGATCTGCGTGGTGATCACCTGGTCGAAGGGGTCGCAGTCGATGCCGGGACCCACCTCCTCCCGGGCCGCCGCCGCGAGTTCGGGCGCCTCTCTCATCCGCCGGTACAGGGTCACGCAGTCCCCGCAGTCCCACATCCAGGGGGGCGGGAGGGGCCATTTGTCGGCTTCGTCGGCGTCGAGATCGTCCACGGCGACCACGCTAGCGCCCACCGGCCGCGAGCGGTGCGTAATGAGTCATTTACCCACCGCTCAACGCCGTCCCCCCAGGAACCGCGGGGCAGCCTTGAGCGGTACGGCTCCGGAGCACCGGCCGCCCGCCGCCGGGGACCCGCCCCCGGCTTCGGGCGATGCCGAGGTGGTGCTTGAGGGGTCGGCCCCTCGTAGTCGTGCCAAAAGAGTCCCGCCCGGCGCAGCTCCGGCACCACACCACGGGTCAACAGGTCCAGCCCCTCCGGCAGATGGCTGTGCGAGAGGACGAAGCCGTCCGCCGCTCTCGCCCGGAAGAGCCCGGCCGGCTCGGTGGCCACCTGTTCGGGGGTGCCGGTGAACCCGAGGTGCAGGCTGTTCTGCCGGTGCTCGACCGCCAACTGCCGGACGCTCCGCCCGTGATGGGTACGCAGCCAGGCGGCGCCCCGCTGGTACCGCTCGTCGCGGAGCGCGGCGCGAAGGAGGACCTGACCGCCTTCGCGGACCTCCCTCACCAGCACGGGAAGAAGATCCGGTCGACCAACCCGCTCGAAAGGCGGATGCGTTTCCGCCATGCGGCACACCGGCGGCGCGGGACCGGATCACCGGCGTCAGAACACCAGCCCGGGGTCCGAGGTGATCTCCACGACGCTCCACGGTTCGTAGGGCAGGGCGGCGAGCCCGTCACGCAGCGCCCGCCGCACCCGGTCCTCACCGTCGAGGTCCCAGCTGCCCGGCGGCACCACGAACGCGACCTCCACGTAAAGCTTCTGGCCCACCTTGCTGGTACGCAGGACCGGGGCGGGGAGCCCTTCGGCGGCGCGCACCCGCTCCACCACCTCGCCGACCCGAAGCCGCACCGCCGGATCGGGAGCGGACTCCAGCAGCTCGGACGCGGCCTGCCGGAGCATCCGCACGGGCAGCGCGCCGAGCAGCGCGCAGCTCAGCAGGACCAGCACCGAGTCGGCGTACGCCTTCGCGCCGCTCCACACCGTGGTGCCCAGTACCAGCGCCACCACCCCGCCCACCGCGATGAGGAGGCTGGTCACGGCGCCCGCGAGCCAGACGGTCGACTCCGTGCGGATCAGGTCCGACCGCGGGCAGCGCCGCGACAGATGGCCGTACGCCGCCAGGCACGCCAGGCCGGTCACCGCCCCGTACACGGCCAGGCCCGCCGCCGCCACCTCGGAGCCGCCGTCCAGGATGACCCGGACCGCCTCCACCGCCGCGTAGACGAGCGTCCCGAGCAGCGCGATGCCCTGTACCCCGACGACCACCGGCACGAGCGTCTCCCGCCCGAACGGGAAGCGCCGCGTCGGCCCGGCCGCGGCGATGCGCGAGGCGCGGAGCGCGAGCCAGGAGAGGCCGATGCCGAGGACGGTGTAGACGCCGTCGAGCAGGATCACCTGCGACCCGGCGACGAGCCCCCATGCCAGTCCCGCGACCGCGAGCGCGACCGAGACCGCCATCGAGACGCGCAACGCGCGCTGCTCCTGCCGCGCCGTCTCCGCGGACGGCCCACCGTCTTCCACCCCCTCATGCTCGCGGGGGCCCGTCAGGGGGGCAACCGGACCTCCGGGCACCCTCCGTACCGGTGTCGCCCGGCCGGGCGCCCCGGGCGGGCCGTCCTGCCCACCCGGGGCGCGACCGGGCCCGGCCCCTCGGAGTTTCGGCCATCTCCCGTCACGCCCGACCCCTTGTGCCGCACGGGTGGATGCATCCCGCACGCATGTACGTCCTGGTGCCCTGCCGTACGGGTCCGACCGAAACGCACGCGTTCGGCGCCCCCGCTCTCCTCGTTGAGCCTCGTGCCACGGCCGGACCGGCCGCCGCGAGAAGCACCGGACACCGCACGCCGTCCACGCACGAGGAGCGATCTGTGGCATACGCGAGGGCCGACTGGTCCGCACACTTCAGCGAAGGGCGCGGTTTCGCGCGGCTCGGGGAGGACGAGAAGAGGCTCCTCGCCGAGCACGTCCCGGCGCCCGAGGGCGGCGGTCGCGCCCTGGACGCCTGCTGCGGCACGGGCGAACTCGCGGTGTTCCTCGCCTCGTCGGGCTACACGGTCGATGGTGCCGACTTCGCCGAGGGCGCCCTCGAACGCGCCCGGACGGAGCACGCCGGAGTCCCGGGGGTGCGCTGGCTGCATCTGGACATCGAGCACGACGACCTGGCGGGGCTGCACGAGGACGGCTACGACCTGGTGACGTTCCGGTTGTCCGTCGCCTTCCTCCGCGACCGATCCCGCGTCCTGCGCGCTCTCGGCGCACGGCTGCGCGCGGGCGGCGCGCTCGTCGTCGTCACGCCCCTCGCCGACGACACCCCCGGGGAGCAGCGCGCCACCGCCTTGGACGAGGACGAACTCTCCCTCCTCGCGGACGGCTTCGAGGAGAACGCCCGGTTCGACGCGGGAGGCCTGGCGTTCCTGGTGCTGCGACGGCCCGGCGGCACGTACGCCGCGACGGAGAAGGGGGTGCCGGCACCACAGGCGGTCGTCGGCGCCGCGGTGGTGGTCACCGATCCGTCCGGGAGGGTGCTCCTGGGTCGCTCGACCCGGGGCATGTGGGAACTGCCAGGTGGCCGGGTGGAGACGGGCGAAGCCGTGCCCGCCACGGCCGTACGGGAGCTGGCGGAGGAGACGGGGCTGTCCGCGCGCGAGGAGGACGCCCACGTCCTGGCGGTTCTCCACGACGACCGGGCGGACGTGCGCCGCATCACGTTCGTGGTCCGCGTGACCGGCTGGGGCGGCGAGCTCGGCCTGCCCGAGCCGCACCGGTTCACCCGCTGGGAGTGGCACGACCCGCACACCCTGCCCACGCTGGGAAGACTCTTCGCGCCCTCCGCCCAGACGCTGCACGCCGTGTGGCCGGGCGTGCTGCCAGGGCTGGTACCCGTCCACACCTACCCGTGCGCCCCCGCCGTACCGCTTGCGCCCGCCCAGCCTCTCCGCCCCGCGGAGCCCGTCCCTGCCGCCGCCCGTCCCCTCTCCCCCACCGAGACCGGAGCGTCCATGACCACCACCACATCCCCCTCGGGCCCGGCCGAGCTGCCCGGCCCGGCGTTGAGCGACGAGGAGTACGGGGCCCTGCGCGCCTCGGCCGCTCTGTGGGCGGGTACCTCCGTACTGATCACCAACCGGCTCGGGCAGGTCCTGGTCCAGAGCGTCGACTACCGGGCCACGCGCCTCCTGCCGGGCGGTGCCGTCGACCGGGGCGAGTCGCCCGCGCACGCCGCCGCGCGCGAGCTGATGGAGGAGCTCGGCGTCGTCGCCGTGGTCGACCGGGGTCTTGCGGTCGACTGGGTGTCCGCCGACACCGTCGGCGCGCCCGCGATCATGCGGTTCCCCGGCGAACTCCTGCACGTCTTCGACGGCGGCACGTGGGACGAGGGGCGGATCGCGGAAATCCGCCTGCCCGACAGCGAGATCACGGGAATCGAGTTCGTCGAGCCCGCCCGGCTGCCCGACCTGCTCTCCCCGCACGACGCCCGCCGCGCCCTCGCCGCGCTGCGCGCCCGGATCAACGGTTCCGGCACGGTCCTCCTGGAGAACGGCCGCCCGCTCGCCCCCACGGTCCTCGACCGCCTAGCCGTCCTGGGTACCGCCCGCGCCGAGGAGCGCCACCCGTGGCGCCCGAGCACGACCCCGCCCCGGCTGCACGCGGCCGAGGCCCGTGGGTGGCTCTTCGCGCCCGACGGCCGCGTACTCGTCCTTCTCGACCCCGCCACCGGCGCCGCCCGTCTGCCGGGGGCAGGGAGCGCGGCACAGGACGGAGGAGACCCGGTGGCGACCTTGCGGCGCGGGGCCGGCGACGAGGCGGCGGCCAGGATCGGTACGCCCCTGCTCCTCGGTCACCTGACGGCTCCCGCAGGGCAGCCCGGCCGGCTGCGGTACGCCGCGACGCTCGACGGTGTCGGCCCCGCGCCCACCGGTCAGGCCGCCGGCCCCGTGCACACCCGTGTCCTGGCCACCCCTGAGCAGGCGGCCGAACTGTTCGACTGGGGCCCGCCCGCCGCCGAGCAGCTCGCCTCCGTCCACCGGGCCCGCCGCCGCCTCGGCCTCCCCGAGGCCGCCCGCCGCCCGGTCACCGAACTCACGGGCCCCACCGACTGGTGAGGGAGAGGGCTCGCCGGGGAGTGCGGCTCACGTCACCGCGCGTACCACCCGCGGGATCGCTCCGGGGCGCCGTAGCGTAGTCCTCGCGGACCGGTCCGGTTCGTGCCGGTACGGAACAGCGTGAGGCCCCACCCGCGAATCCTCGAGAAAAGGCTCCTGCCCCGCGATATCGCAGGTCAGGAGCCTGAGTGGCAGACGAGTCGGGCTGTACGCCGGAGACAGTCACCGTAACGCTATGACCTGCGCAAACGTGCAGGGATACTATTTCCTTGGCTACTTTGGTGGCTACGCGACAAGACGTATCCGTCCGGATCGGCCCCGGACGGAGACGTCGCCGCTCCCGAGGTCAGACGGTCTGCTCGATGCGATCGAAGATGTCCGTGTCCGTCTCCTGCTGCCAGGTCGGCAGGTCGGCCCAGTCTGCGACGTATCCGGGCTTGGGGTCCTCGAAGTGCTTGAACATCTGGGCGGTCCAGCAGATCGCGACGAATCGGCCCTTCTGCTCACGGGTGAGCCGGGCCGCTTGCCCGTCGCTGACCTGGATGAAGTCGCGCACCTGCCCGTACACAGCGGCGGCGGCTTCGCGCTCCCACTCCGGCGTCTCGTCCCACGGTGTGACGTAGCCGGGCTTCGGCTCGCCGGGATAGTGCTTGTTCACACCGTCGATCCACGCCTCGCGGAAGATCCGGCCGTCGTTCATGCGCGTTTCCCTCTCGTCATGCGGTGCGCGTAAGCGCCGCGATTCGGTGATCAAGAGTCGAGACTCGATCATCGGACATGAGCGGGGCAAGACGCCCCCGAAGCCCGTCCAGCTTCTTGCCGATGAATCCTGAATTCGACCGGTCGGCCAGTCCGAGTGCTTGCTCCGCGTAGTGCACGACCTGGTCGATGTCCCGTCTGTGCGCCCCGAGCACGGCGAGGTCGCTCAGAACAGCAGCGCGGCGACGCAGGGACAGAGGCTGGGCAAGGGCTGCGGCGAGCGCTTCCTCTGCGAGATCGGGGCGGCCGAGTTGGAGGTAGCAGGCCCCTCTTTCCTCTGCCAGGCGGGAGCCGTCGAAGCGGAGCCAGCCACCGTTGTGCGAGTGAACGCCGTCGAGGGCGTGCACTTTCTCAGCTTCGTCCAGAGCCCGGTTACACGCGTCGAGATCGCCTACGGCCGCGTACGCCTGCGCCTGGACGGCCGCGACCCAGTGACGGGTAGAGAGAGTGTCGTCGCCGCTCCGGGCGATGCGGAAAGCCGCCGCGAGCAGGGGCTGGGCAGCATGTGCGCGGCGCGCGTACAGCTCAACGTACGCGTGGCGGGTCATGGCACAAGCCCACAGGTCGTGGTCACCACCGGCGTGGGCCGCGTTGGCGGCCAGTGTGTAGCAGTGCGCGGCGTCGGTGTACCGGTTGGCGTCGAAGAACAGCTCACCGACGAGCTGGTAGAGGTCAGCCGTCATCCGACACAGTCGGGACCGATCCGCAGCGATACGGGTCTCGGTCAGCCCCTTCGCCATCGCATCGAGCTGTGTGCGCACCGCGGGGAAGACGACCTGCTTCGAGTCCGACAGCGCGTAGACCTGCCAGAGGCTGCGATGCAAGGCGTCCCCCGTCTCCAGGAGCATCGATGCAGCCCGCCCGCGGGCGGCCTCGCCGGAATCGGGAAGAGCGACCAGCGCACCCGTGACGGCAAGCAGACCCAGGACTTCGCGGCGCTTCATGTCGTCATCATCACCGTGGAGAAGGGGTGGAGCAGCGGAGAGCCTGGCTGCCTCGGCCTGCTGTTCTTCTGAGATAAGGGCCTCCAGCTCGGGGAGGGTCACTCCCAACAGCTGTGCGATCTTCGGCCGTTGGTGGGGGCGCGGGGTGGCGCGACCGCTTTCCCAACGGACCACGGTGGACGCGGCCGCCGAGAGCGCCTCTGCGAATTCCTCCTGAGAGTAACCCCGGGCCGCACGCCGTTCCGCAAAGTGCTTCCGTCTCGACGTCATAGATCTCCCCTCACGAGAACCCTTCCACGCACTCATGCCCGCCACGCGCCAACGCCTGGAAAACGCCCGGGTATTGCGCGAGCTTCGCTCTGGGAGAAGGTAACGGATCGTCGTTCACTGGTGACACACCGCTCGGAGGCCTCGGAAGTCGAAGGGCACTCCGAGCGACTCCCCACGGAGAGGAGAGACCGCGTGACGACCTCCGGACTGCCCCGCAGGAACCCTGCCGCCAGTGGCCGTACGTACACGCCGCCGGAGCCCCGGCCGGGCGCGCCGAGCCGGGCTCTGCGGGTACGGGCGGCCGGCGGCTGGGAGAGATTCATGCGCCGCTCCGAGGCCCGGCAGGAGCCGGAGGAGTGAACCCTGTCGGTTCCGACGACTACGAGCACCACCCGCTCCTGGACACCCGTGTCCGTGACATCGCCTCGCGTGGGGAGGGCGTGCTCGTCGCCGTCACACACGAGCTCCACAGCCACGGCACGGTCCGCATCGCGCACATCCGACCTGCGTCCGGAGTCGAGTGGACGACCGCGGCCGACAACATCCAGGCCGCTCTCCCCTGAGGCGCCGCCCACAGATCGCCGTCCGTGCCCTCTGGTGCAGGTGGTTTCCTGCACCGCACCCTCAACCCAAGGAGCCTCATGACCACCTCTGTCACACTCCCTTCCCCCACGCGGCCGTGGGGCGCGAGCCGACTCGCGCCCTACCCGACGGTCATCCGTCGACCCCACGCCACGGTCGCCATCGACCCCACGACGCAGCTCGGGGTGTTCCGCGACCGCGTCGGGCAGGTGGTCGACATGGGCAAGCACGGCACCAGCTCCGGGACCGAGACCTCCACGACGACGAACTCGGACTCCAAGAACGACCAGGGCCACGACCAAGACAGCAATCAGGACTGATGGCCATGACCGAGGAGAGGCCGGTTCTGGTGGTCACCGAGGCGGACGACGTCACCGCCGACATGGTGATCACCGAACTCAACCGGCGCGATGTGCCGGTGGTCCGGTTCAATCCCGCCGACATCGGTGAGGACCTCATGATCTCGGCTCGGTTCGGCACCTGCCCGGCCTCTGTGGTCGGGCAGGTGCGCACCCCGTCGAGAACCGCTGATGTGGCTCAAGTCCGATCGGTGTACTGGCGCCGCCCGGAATGGCCTACGTTCCCCCACCTGTCCGCCGACGACTCACGATTCGCGGCGGCGCAGGTCCGCTACGGACTCGGTGGCACCCTCTACGCCTTGGGTGGCCCCCTCTGGGTCAACCACCCTCTGCGCATTGCCGCAGCCGACTACAAACCCGCTCAGCTCGCTCTCGCCCAGCAACTCGGCTTCAACATCCCGCCCACCCTTGTCACCAACGACCCGGACGAGGCTCGCGAGTTCGTCCACGCTCAGGGACAGGCGATCTTCAAGACGCTGCGATGGACCCCCTATGCGCGCGACAGCGTACCGGTGACCGGCTGGGCGGACCCGGTCACCGCCGCCGAGATCGACGACAGCGTTCGGGTCGCCCCCCACTTGTTCCAGGCTCGTGTGAACAAGGTCGCCGATGTCCGCGTGCTGATCGCCGGTCAGCATGCATTCGCAGTACGCATCGACTCCGACCTCCTGGATTGGCGCAAGGACTACAGCGCCCTGACCTACACCGTGGAGCACCTTCCCGACCGTGTGGCCAAGGGCCTGCATGCCTACCTGAACCGACTGGATCTGGTATCGGGGAGCTTCGACCTCGCGGTCGACCGCGTGGGGGACTACTGGTGGCTGGAACTGAATCCCAACGGACAGTGGGGATGGCTGGAGACCGAGACCGGCCTCCCTATGTCCGCTGCCTTCGCCGACCTACTCGCACAAGGAGACCGTCGATGACCGACCCTGCATCCGAGCGACGCCGCATGGCGACCGTGCTCATGAGCGAAGGTGTACTGAAATCCCCCTGGCTGCGTGCGGCCGTCGAGGTCGTTCCCCGTGAGCTGTTCCTCCGCTCGGGAGTCTTCCTGGACGACGGGCGGACCTGGCGGCCCGTCACCGCCGCCGACACGGACCCGGACGAGTGGCTGAAGATCGCATACAGCGTCGACACCCTCACCACCCAGCTCGACGGCCACCTCACCGCCGACCAGGCCGACGAATCCGTCGTGGGTGTGCCCACGTCGTCCTCGACCGACCCGGCCACCGTCGTCGGGATGATCGAGACCCTGGACCTCACGACGGGCCACCAAGTCCTGGAAATCGGCACGGGCACCGGCTACTCCACCGCCCTGATGTGCCACTACCTCGGCGAGGACGACGTCACCACGGTCGAGGTCGACGCACAGGTGGCCGCACGCGCCGACGCCGCCCTCGAAGCCGCCGGCTTCTCGACGTGGACAGTGACGGGCGACGGGCTCCTGGGCCACCCATACCGGGCGTCGTACGACCGGGTCGTCGCCACCTGCGCGGTCCGTCGCATCCCGTACGCGTGGATCAGGCAGACGAGACCCGGAGGCGTCGTCCTCTGTACGGTCGGCTCGTGGCCATGGGGAACCGGCCTCGCGAAACTGACCGTTGGCGATGACGGCACCGCCGAGGGCTCGATCGTCGGGCGCTCCTCCTTCATGCAGGCGCGGGCCCAGGCAGTGACTCCCACAGCCGGCGATCTCTCCGCCCGGGCCGCGTACGCGGACGGTGAGCGGCGTACTCAGGTGTCTCCTCTTGCCCTGGAGGAGTGGATGCCCGCCTTCCTTGCGCAGTTGGCAGCGCCCGGCGCCCAGTTCGTCCGCGCGACGGGTGGTGACGGGTCGCCCTTGCGGTACCTGTTCGATCCGGAGAGGGAGTCGTTCGCCGAGTTCCTCGTCGACGACGAGAACTGGACCGTCCGCCAGGGCGGCCCGGTGGCCCTGTGGGACGACGTGGAACATTCCCTCGTCGCCTGGCGGGACGCCGGGGCGCCGGAGATCGACTCCGTACGGCTCCGCGTGACGCCCGAGTCCCACCTGTACTGGATCGACCAGGCCCCTTCCCTGCGATGGGAGCACCGGATCACCTGACCTACTACGCTCGGGTCATGGACGACGAACCGCTCGCGGAGTGGGCCGAGCGCCGGGACGCGAGGATCGGGCAGCTCCGTGCCGTACCCCTCGTGACCGGCGACGGCCCGCGGGCATCGCATCTGAACCCCGACGCTCCCCGCGCGATCCAGCGGTGGAACGGCCATCTGTGGGAGGCGTACGGCTTCGCGGCGAACCTCGCGGAAGCACGGCTCATCCTGTTTCCCCACGCCGCGGCCGCTCCCGTCCCCGCCCCTGAGGCAACACCGAAGCTAGGCTCCGGGACCGGCAGACATCGGAAGCCTCCGACGCCCCGATAACTCGGCGGGAGAGTGCGGGAGGGTAACGGCCCGTGCCATACCGCTGAAATCTGCTCCTGACCGGTAGACCACCGACGGCAAAATGACGCCCGTGAGCAACGACATATCCGATGCCCCATGGGCCCAGCGGGTGTATCCGATGTGGCTGGCCCGCGACACTCGCTACGCTCTGGCCGCTCTGAATGCCCTGATCGCCTGCGCGCAGAACACTCCGGTCCCGCCGGCCGCCTGGGTCTGCTTCGGCCTGCCTCGCCCCACCGCCGCGGAGTGGCAGGTAGGCACCAGCCCACGTTCCCGACTTCTCCCATGCGCTTCATCAACGTAGCGGCAGGAACGATTCAAGTCGCCGGCGCGGACGTGGATCTGCGTTTCATGGCCGAGGAACTTCAGCGACTCCTGAGCAAGATCGAGGAGCCTGAGCCCTCGGCGGTCGGACTCCCCGCCGACATGGTGGCCTGGCCGGCCACCTTCCCCTTGCTCCGATCGTCCCGCTCGACGTGCCCGCGCAGAACCCTGGTGGCATGAGAGCCTGGCTTGACGAACAGAGTTCCACCGCCCCCGAGACCGCAATGGGGGACACCGAGGTGTGGACACATGGCGTGGAAGGCCTCCCCGGCCCAGCCGATACCCACGCCAAGCCGCCCGACGTGGCTACCTTCATGGCTGCCTTCGTAGCGGTGAGGTCCGGTTTGGACCGGTACGCACAAGAGTGAGGCGACACCCACGATTCCACGGAAAATGGCCCCTGACCTGCGGTATCGCGGATCAGGTCCCTGAGTGGCAGACGAGTCGGGCTGTACGCCGGGTTCTGTCGCCCGGTCGCCTCGCGGCGGCCGGGGAGACGGCCATCCATCTAGGACCGGCATTGCTGCCGGCCTCCTGCGGTCTACCCGCGAACTCGGGCGGGCCGCCCTCGAACGTTCGCGCAGGGCCGTCTTGCGACGGTCCTTCTTGACCTTGCTCCGGGTGGGGTTTACCTAGCCGCCTGAGTCACCTCAGGCGCTGGTGGTCTCTTACACCACCGTTTCACCCTTACCCGGGACCTGGGTCCCGGGCGGTCTGTTTTCTGTGGCACTGTCCCGCGAGTCACCTCGGGTGGCCGTTAGCCACCACCCTGCCCTGTGGAGCCCGGACGTTCCTCGGGGAGATCCGAAGATCCCCACGCGGCCGTCCGCCCGGCTCGTCTGCCGTGCCGCCATCGTACCCGGCGCGGAAGGGCCCCCGCCTGCGGCTCCTCGCCGTTCCGGCTCGCGGGCTCATCCGGCGAAGGCTGCGAAGGCGGCGATGCCCTTCGTCCAGGCGCCGCCGGGGTCGACCTCCGGCGGGAAGCGGCCGTTCAGTTCGAGGACGACCATGCCGTGCGCGAACGCCCAGGCCGCCCTGGCGCGGTCCGCGTCGCCGGCGACGGCCCGGTAGAGGGGGGCTGCGGCCTTGCGGCGGTCGGGGACGAGGGCCGGGAGGTCCGGGCGGCAGCCGGTGGCGAGCAGGTAGAGGTGGGGGTGGGCCAGCGCGTACGCGCGGTACGCCGTGGCCAGCACGGGGAACGAGCCGGGCGCCGACGCCTCGGCGGCGGTCAGCACGGCCGCCGTCTCGCGGTACATCTCGGCCGCCATGGCCACCACCACGGAGGACTTGTCGGGGAAGTACTTGTACAGGGACGAGGCACGGAGCCCCACCCGGTCGGCCAAGCGCCGCATGGTGAGGGCCTCGGGGCCCTCCTCCTCCAGCAGGGCTCGGGCGGCGGCGACGATCTGCCGGGGGCGGCCGGTGGCGGGGCTGCCGGTGGCGGCGCGGACGGCGAGGTCGGTCACGCGGATAACCCTTCCTGGCCCCGGAGGGTCCGTGGCCGAAATCGCGATCGTACGAGATCCGGCCGAGCTGGCTGAAAGGAGCCCCTCCCAGGCTTCGGGCGGCCGGGGCGGACGTCGGCCCGGCCGCCTCCCCCGGCCCCGTAACCTGGTTCTTCCGCCCCCGTACGAAGGAGAACCGCCGTGCTCGTGCTGTTGCCGCCCTCCGAGGGCAAGGCCGCCCCGGGGCGCGGGGCACCCCTGAAGCCCGAGTCCCTGTCGTTGCAGGGGCTCGCCCCGGCGCGTGCGGCCGTGCTGGACGAGTTGGTGGAGCTGTGCCTGGCCGACGAGGAGAAGGCGCGCGGGGTGCTCGGGCTCACCGAGGGGCTGCGCGGGGAAGTCGGCAAGAACACGGAGCTGCGTACGGCTCCGACCCGGCCGGCCGGCGAGATCTACACCGGCGTGCTCTACGACGCCCTGGATCTGGCCACCTTGGACGCGGCGGCCCGGCGGCGGGCCTCGGCGTCACTGCTGATCTTCTCCGGCCTGTGGGGCGCGGTGCGGGTGAGCGACCGGATTCCGTCGTACCGCTGCTCGATGGGCGTGAAGCTGCCGGGCCTCGGCTCGCTCGCCGCGCACTGGCGGGCGGCGATGGAGCAGGTGCTGCCCGAGGCCGCCGGTGAGGGCCTCGTCCTGGATCTGCGCTCCTCCGCGTACGCGTCGGCGTGGAAGCCGAAGGGCGAACTCGCGGGGCGCACGGCGAGCGTGCGGGTGCTCCACTCGCAGCTGGTCGACGGGGTCGAGAAGCGGTCCGTGGTCAGCCACTTCAACAAGGCGACGAAGGGCCGCATGGTCCGCGACCTGCTGGAGGCGGGCGCCGCCCCGGAGAACCCGGAGCAACTCGTGGAGGTGCTGCGCGGCCTCGGTCACGTGGTGGAGGCGCAGGCACCGGCCCGTGCGGGGCGGCCGTGGTCGCTCGACGTGGTGGTGACAGAGATCCACTGACGGCGGCCACTGACGGCGGGCCATGACGGAGTGCCCTGGCGGAGCGCCCTGGCGGAGCGCCCTGGCGGCGGGCCATGACGCGACGACCGTTGCATCATGCGCAACGGTCGTTGCAGGGAGTGCGGGACGGCGGCAGGATGACGCCATGACCTCCCCCGCACCCGCCGTCGCCACCGCGTCCGTCGCCCCGTCCGTGTCCGTGCTCGACCTCGCCCCCGTCGTCCCCGTCGTCGTACTGGAGGACGCGGCGGACGCCGTACCCCTCGCCCGGGCGCTCGTCGCGGGCGGCCTTCCGGCGATCGAGGTGACGCTCCGGACCGCGGCGGCGCTGGACGCGATCGGGGCCATCGCGCGCGAGGTGCCGCAGGCGGTGGTGGGCGCGGGCACGGTGATATCCGCGGCGAACGTGACAAAGACGGTGGCGGCCGGGGCGCGGTTCCTGGTCAGCCCCGGCTGGACGGACACCCTGCTGGCGGCGATGCGGGCGTCCGGCGTGCCCTTCCTGCCGGGGGTCTCGTCCGCCTCCGAGGTGGTCGCCCTGCTGGAACGCGGGGTCACCGACATGAAGTTCTTCCCGGCGGAGGCGGCCGGCGGGACCGCCTACCTCAAGGCGCTTGCCGCGCCGCTGCCGCAGGCACGGTTCTGCCCCACCGGGGGCATCTCGGCCGCCTCGGCCCCGCACTATCTCGCACTGCCCAACGTCGGCTGCGTGGGCGGCAGTTGGATGCTTCCGAGCGAGGCGATCGCCACGAAGGACTGGGCCCGGGTGGAGCGGCTGGCGGCGGAGGCGGCAGCCCTGCGCGGCTGAGGCCGGGCACCGGCCCGCCCCGAGCACGGCCCGCCGCGGGGACGGCGGGCCTACCGCAGGTACGAGGTGTCGTTGAAGAGGCGTACGGACGCGTTGCCGTCGCCGTAGTACGCGACCTCGCAGAGGGACGCGGCGGCGAGCTCCATCCGGAACATGGACTCCGCCGGTGCGCCGAGCGCCAGCCTGATCAGGGTCTTGATCGGCGTCACATGGCTGACCAGCAGAACGGTACGCCCGGAGTACGCGGCGGCCAGCCGGTCGCGCGCGAGGGCCACCCGATCGGCGACCTCCACGAAGCTCTCGCCGCCGCCCGTGGGCGCGGCCTGCGGGTCGGTGAGCCAGGTCGTCAGATCGGAGCCGTACCGTTCACGCACCTCCGCGAAGGAGAGACCCTCCCAGGCACCGAAGTCCGTCTCCCGCAGCCCCTCGTCGACCGTCACGCCGAGGCCGAGGCGGTCCGCCACCGCGCCCGCCGTCTCGCGGCACCGGCGAAGCGGTGAGCTGACGATCTCCTGGACCGTGCCGAGGGCCGCGAAGTGCGCGGCGGCACGTCCGGCCTGTTCCCGGCCGGTCGCGGAGAGCTCGGGGTCGGTGCCGCCGCTGCCGGAGAATCGCTTCTCCGGGGTGAGGGCGGTCTCTCCGTGCCGGAGCAGCAGGAAGGTGGCGGGGGCGCCCATGTCCGGGGCGGCTGCCCAGCCCACCCGGGGCGTGGCGGCGGTCGCCTCGGAGGTACGGCCCACCGCGGCGGGAACGGCCGCGGAGCCGGTACGGGCGGCGGCGAG
>NZ_JBSFVR010000032.1:0-37838 GCF_053592415.1 Streptomyces sp. NPDC002690
AGCCCAAGTACGTCTTCGCCGCCATCGACGCCGGCTGCGCCGCGGTCCGGGTCAACCCGGGCAACATCAAGCAGTTCGACGACAAGGTCAAGGAGGCCGGTGCGGGAGGCGTACCGGAGGGCCAGGGAGACTCCGGCCCGGCTGGGTACGCCCCCGTTCCTGGCGGCGCCCGAGCTGCCGGACCCGCTCCCGCCCGAGATGGCGGGGCCTCCGGCGGCGGTGCCGGCGCTGCGGGTGCTGGTCCTCGGCTCCGGACGCGGATACGTACGGCGGCTGCACGCCGACCGGTACGGGCAGCTTTCGCTCCCCGGCACACCGCTGCTGCTGCTGTCGCACGCCCTGCCGCGCGCGGTGTCCCGCACTTTGAAGCGGATCCCGCCGGTGCATCCGCCCGCGCCCTCGGTGGACGGCATGCGGCCGCTCTTCGCGGAAGAGGACGAGGCCGTCCCCGCAGGACTGAGCGAGGCCGACCCGGACGAGGGCGTGCCGACCGCGGCCCCCGCCGCCCGGGAGATGCGGCGCGCGGCACCGAAGACCAGCGAGGCGTCGGCCGGGCCC
The DNA here is from genome assembly GCF_053592415.1 of Streptomyces sp. NPDC002690. Classification (NCBI taxonomy): domain Bacteria; kingdom Bacillati; phylum Actinomycetota; class Actinomycetes; order Kitasatosporales; family Streptomycetaceae; genus Streptomyces; species Streptomyces sp. NPDC002690. The sequence goes on from NZ_JBSFVR010000032.1 coordinate 559, forward strand.
ACCCCCGTTCCGGCCGGCGTCTCGCTGCCCACCCCGCGGCCGACGACGCGGGCCACCGCCGGCCCGGAGACGCACCCGGCCCCCGGGACCCCGGCCGGCCAGGACCCCGGGCGCGCGCACCCTCCCGCGCCGGCGCCCCTGCGCGGCGGGCCGGAGCGCCCGCCGGAGGCCGGCACCGACGGCCCGGTACCACCCGTCATCTGGGCCGGCTCCGACCCCGACCCGGGAGCCTGGTCCGGGCTGGCCGCCGACCCCGGCGGACCGGACGGGCCCGACGGACCGGGCGGTCCCGGACCCCACGAGCCGGGCGGAGAGCCGGGCGAGGAGCCCGATCCGGATGCCGGGGTGCCCTCCGCCCCGTCCCCACGACACCGCTGAAAGCCACCGCAAGGAGTGCCGTGAGACTCACCCTCTCCACCGTCGACGCCCGGGGCCACCGCGCGGACCACCTGCTGGACCTCCCCGAGGGCGCCGACCTCGCCGCCCTCGGGGAGGCGCTGGGATCCGCCGAGCTGTATCTCGGGAGCAGCCCGCTCCACCCCGACCTCCCCGTGCGGGGCAGCGGGCTGCGCGAGGGCTCGGTGGTCGGCCTGGGCGTCCCGGTGCCCTCCCCCGCCGGGGCGTCCGAGGCGTGGCGACCGCCCGCCTCCGACCCCGTCCTCGTCGAGATCCGGCACGTCGGCGGACCGGGCGCGGGCAGGGTCTGGCGGCTCGGCCCCGGAGACCACGAGGCCGGTACCGACCGCGGCTGCGTCCTGTGCCTGGACGGCGGCGGGGCGCCCGCGCGGGGCACCTGGATCACGGTGGGCACCGACGGGCGGGTGACCCTGCGGCTCGCCCCCGACGCGGACGCCGAGTGCGGGCTGCGCAGTCTCACCCCGCCCCCGCCGGTCGACCCGACCACCGGCACCCCGCTCACCGCCGAGGAGCCCGCCGGCCCGCAGGACGGCGGCCCCGGCGGTCACACGCCGGAGCCCGCCCCGCCGGGCCCCGAAGGCCACCCCGTCCTGCCGCCGCTGCCGCCCGTCGGGAAGCTGCCGGTGCCGGACGACGGCTCCGTCGAGTGGCCCGAGTACGCCGACCTGTCCCTGGGCGACCATCTGCTGCGCCTGAGCCGGCCCTTCGAGGCGGACGCGGCCGTGAACCGGGCCGCCGACGGCGTGGGCATCGAGTACAACCGGCCACCGCGGATCGTCCCGCACCTGGACACCGAGTCGATGACCATGCAGGGCCCGCCCGCCGACAACACCAAGCGGCCCTTCCCGTTCCTGATGATGATCTCGCCGCTGATCATGGGCCTGGTCATGATGTTCCTCTTCCGCAGCCTGTACTTCGTCGTCTTCATCCTGCTGACGCCGCTGATGGCCGTCGGCAACTGGGTCTCCGGCCGGCGCACAGGGCGCAAGCAGTACGAGGAGAACCTCCGGATCTATCTGGTCCGCCGCTCCTGGACGGAGCTGGAGATGCGTCAGGCGACCATCGACGAGCGAAAGCTGCGGGCCGACACCTTCCCCGACCCGGCCTCGGTGCTGCTGACCGCCTCCGGCCCCGGCAAGGGACTGTGGCAGCGGCGGCGCCGCGACCCCGACCACCTCACCCTGCGCGTCGGCACCCTGACCCGGCCCTCGCTCAAACGCATCGACGACGGCGCCCGCGACGCCAACCACCGCCAGGTGCACTGGCGGATCGCCGACGCCCCCTTCGGCATCGAACTGGCCGAGCACGGGGTCGTCGGCATCAGCGGGCCCGGCGCCGCCCCGCGCACCCTGGCCGCCTGGGCCGTCGCCCAGGCGGCCGTCCTGCACAGCCCCCGCGACCTGCGGATCGTCGTCCTCACCGACCGCGAGCACGCGGAGGCCTGGAACTGGGTGCGCTGGCTGCCGCACCTGCGCTCCACCCGCCCCAGCGCCGCCGTCGTCAGCCTCGGCAACGACCCGGAGAGCACCGCGCACCGGGTGAACGAGCTGATCGGCGAGATCCAGAACCGCTCGGACAACAACACCTCCGCCCTGAGTCGTTCGCTCCAGCGGGAACCCGACATCATGGTCGTTCTGGACGGCGCACGCCGGCTCCGCGACGTCCCGGGCGTGGTCCACCTGCTCACCGCCGGGCCCGCCGCCCGGGTGTTCAGCCTCTGCGTCGACGAGCGCGAGCGGCTGCTCCCCGAGGAGTGCACGGCCGTCGTCACCACCACCGGCAACCGGCTGACCGTCCGTACCTCCGGCGTGCCGGCCGTGGAGGACGTCCGGGCCGACCAGGTCGACACACAGTGGTGCGAGGAGGTCGGGCGGGCCCTCGCGCCGCTGCGCGACGTCACCGTCGACAGCGACTCCGGACTGCCGGAGGACGTCCAACTGCTGCCGCTGATCGGCCACGAGCCGCCGGACCCGGCCGCCTTCGTCCGGGCATGGGCCCGCCGGCCCGCCACCAGCTCCTTCGTCGTGGGCTCCGGATACGACGGCCCGCTCACCATCGACCTGGTCCGCGACGGGCCGCACGGCCTGATCGGCGGCACCACCGGCTCCGGCAAGTCCGAGCTGCTCCAGACCATGATCGCCTCGCTGGCCGCCGGCAACCGGCCCGACGAACTCGCTTTCGTCCTGGTCGACTACAAGGGCGGCAGCGCCTTCCGCGAATGCGACCGGCTGCCGCACACCCTCGGCATGATCACCGACCTGGACGGGCACCTGGTCCGCCGGGCCCTGGCCTCCCTCGACGCCGAGCTGCGGCGCCGGGAGATCCTGCTCAACGAGGTGGAGGCCAAGGACCACACCGAGTACCGGGCCAAGCGGTCCCGTGACCCGAAGCTCCCCGCACTGCCCCGACTGCTCATCATCATCGACGAGTTCGCCACCGTGGTGCGCGAACTCCCCGAGTTCGTACCCGGCTTGATCAGCCTCGCCCAACGCGGCCGTTCGCTGGGCCTGCATCTGGTCCTCGCCACCCAGCGGCCCGGCGGATCGGTGAGCAACGAGATCCGTGCCAACACCAACCTGCGGATCTCCCTGCGGGTCACCGACCGCTCCGAGAGCCAGGACATCATCGACGCCCCGGACGCCGCCGGTATCTCGGCGGACCATCCCGGCCGGGCCCTGGTTCGGCGCGGTTCGGCCGCCCCGGCGCCCTTCCAGACGGCCTACGTGGGCGCCGAGCGCGGAGGCGCCGTCCCCGACCCGGCGGCCGTCCCCGACCGTCCACTCCGGCCGATCCGGAGCTCCGAACTGACCTGGCAGCGCCTGGGCAGGCCCCCGGCCCTGCCCGAACACTCCGACGACGACGAGGCGATGCCGGGACCCGCCCCGGAGGAGCTTCCCACCGACTTGAAGGCCTTGGTCGACACCTTGATCGAGGCCACCGGGCGGTTGGAGGACTTCACCCGGCAGCCCAGGCCCTGGCTGCCGCCCCTGGACGAGCGACTCGCCCTGGAGGAGCTGCCCGCGCCCCCGGAGCCCGCGGAGGGCGAGCTCCCGGCGGTCCCGTACGCGCTCCTCGACATCCCCTCACTCCAGCAGCGGCGCCTCGGCGCCATCCAGTGGTCGGCCTTCGGGCACCTCTACGTCATCGGCGCCCCGCGCTCCGGCCGCACCCAGGTGCTGCGCACCATCGCCGGATCCACCGCCCTGTGCATCGACAGCGGCGACCTGCACATGTACGCGATCGACGCGGCCGGCGGCGGCCTCGCGGCACTGGAGGCCCTGCCGCACTGCGGGGGCGTGGTCTCCCGCCACGACACCGAGCGGATGGAGCGGCTGATCAACCGCTTGGTGGCGGAGCTGACGGTCCGTCAACGCCTGCTGTCCCAGCACGATTGCGCGGGCATCAACGAACTGCGCGCCAAGCTGTCCGCGGCCCGACGCCCCGCCCATCTGGTCCTCTTCATCGACGGCTGGGACGCGCTGAGTCAGCTCCTCGACGACTACGACGGCGGCCGGGTCTACTCCGACGTGGTGCGGTTGCTCCGAGAGGGCGTCGCGGCGGGCATCCACGTCATCGCCACCTCCGAACGCGTCCTGCTCGGGGGCCGTCTGGCCGCGCACAACGACAAGCGTCTCGTGCTCCGGCAGACCGACCCCAGCGACTACAACGTCGTCGGCATGGGCCGGGACCGGGTCCCCGCCCACGTGGCACCGGGCCGCGGCTGGCACGCGCCGGGCGGGGTCGAGGCACAGATCGCGCTGCTGCCGACCATCTCGCCCGAGAGGCCCGACCAGGGTGACGCGCTGCGCGCCATCGGCAAGCAGGCCTGGGCGCGGGAGAGCGAGGTGCCCTCGCAGAAGCGGCCGTTCAAGATCGGCGAGATGCCCACCCTGATCGGCTTCCAGGAGGCCGTCGACCAGGTCCCCAAGGCCCAACTGCGCCCGCTCTGGGCGCTGATGGGCGTCGGCGGCGACGCGGTCGGCCCGATCGGCTACGACTTCCAGGAGGGCGGCGGCTCCTTCGTCGTCGCGGGACCGCCCCGGACCGGCCGCAGCACCGCGCTCGCCGCGATGTCCGTCTCCCTGTTGCTCGGCGGCACCCGGCTGATCGTGATCACCCCGCGCGAGTCACAGCTGCGCCGGCTCGCCGCGCACGACCTGGCCCACGTGTTCCGCGAGCCGGACCCCTCCAACGAGGCGCTCACCGAGGCCCTGAACGCCGTCGCGGGACAGCCGGTGGTCGTGGTCGTGGACGACGCGGACCTGCTGCTGGCGGCGGACGCCGACCGCACCCTGCGGCAGGTGGCCACGTCCGGGCGGGACCACATGCAGGGCCTGCTGCTGGCCGGCCTGCCGGAGTCGATGCACTCGCTGGGCTGGGTGGGTACGGCCCGTCGGGCCCGGCGCGGGCTGCTCCTCGGCCCCAAGAGTCCCGGCGAGGGCGACCTCATCGGGTCCCGCATCTCCGGCGACCAGATCCGTACACAGCTGGGGGCTGGACGCGGCTGGACGGCGGGCGAGAGCGGCAGCGCCATCGCCGTGCAGGTGCCGCTGACGGTCCTGGACGCCTGACAACTCGGCACTCCTGACCGCGCGTCGACCGCGAAGGGCCGGGCCGCCCGGCCCGGCCCTTCGCCGTACGTCTCACCCGGGGAGCATCACTTCTGCGCGGCGGCCTCGGCCTGCGCCTTCTTGATCTCCTCGACGATCTGCGAGTCGGACTGCCCCATCGACTCGGCGATCTTCTTGAAGTTGTCCGCGTACGAGGCGATGTTGGCCGCGGAGGTCTTCATCTGCTTGCTGAACTCGTTGTAGGCGTCCCGCATGACGGGGCTCGCCTTCTCGAAGACCAGGCCGTTCTGGAGCAGACCGCTGACGGTGCCCTCCAGCGAGGTCAGCTCGTTCGATATGTCCGTGAGCTTGTTGCCCATGGTGGTACAGCCGTTGAAGATCTCGTCGTAGTCGAATACGACGTCGTCATTGCCGACAGGCATCCTGACAGCCCCTTCTGTTGAGTGTCCCTGCGTCGAACGAGGCGCCAGGCCGTGTCCGACCATTCCCGCCGGGCGGGCGGCGCCCGGCACGACACCTCGCGGCGTTGTCGGATCGCCCGAGTACATCCAGTGCTCGGGCAATCCTCCGCCTTGCGATGCACCGCGCCGGAGACCGCCCGCTGATCCGACGTGAATGGTCAGACATGGCCCAGGGCCGGTCAGTTGCCGCTGCTGTTGACCTTTTCGGCCAGGTCGGCGTCCATGCCCTGGACCGACTCCTTGATCGCCTGGAACTGCTTGGCGTAGCCCTTGATGGACTCCGTCGCCTGCGTCAGGGCGGTGTTGAACTTCTCGTACTGCTGCTGGAGGGCGGGGCTGCTCTTCTCCAGGACGAGGAAGGTGGACAGCAGACTGTCCACCTCCTTCTTGGCCTCCGTCATCCGGGGCACCAGGGTGACGTCGACGCTGGTGTTGAGCATGCCGGCGACCCGGTCGATCTCGGAGTAGGAAAGGCGGATGTTGGCTACCACGAGTGGTTCTCCCTCTGTAGGGCGGTGCTTCGAAAGGTGCTGCGGGCAAAACCGCGGTGCGCGTCACGCGTAGGTGTACGAGTAGTCGTCCTCCTCCTCGACGACCTCCTCCCACTCGGCGGTGGGACCCGAGCGGGTGTACTGGGTGGTCTCGTCGTCCTGGACGACCTTCATCGTCCCGGAGCCGTCGTCGTTGATCACCACCGTCGAGGTGCTGGTCTTGCCGTCGCCGCCGGTGGTGGTCACCGTGTAGTCGCGGGTGTCGTACGGCTTGCCGTCGCCGGGCGGGTCGACCATCTTCGGCGCGCCCTGCTCGTAGGTGGTGGACGTGGTGAACGTCTGCCCGTTGGTCTTGACGGTGGACGTCTCCGTGATGACGTTGTTGTCCTTGTCGAGGACCAGATCGACGTCGACGGAACCAGTCGTCGTCTCGGAGTGGTAATGGGTCGGCGGAGTGTCCGGCGGCTTGGGCGGCGCGTCGCCGGGCTTCAGCGGCGGGTCGTCCGCATCGCGCCACGCCTGGCACCAGCCGGGTGCGTCATCGGCGTTGCAGACCATGCGGATGCTCGCGTCCGGGTTCTTCTCGAAGTAGTCGGAGGCACCGATGCTCTTCAGGAAGTCGTCCCACTCCTTCTTGTCCTGCACCCAGTCGTCGTAAGCCTCCTTCTTGTTCTTCCAGTCCTCCAGCCCGATCGACTTGCCCATGACTCCGGCGCTGCCGCTGATCTGGGAGTCGGCGTCGAAGAACACGTCGGAGACGCTCTTGAAGAGTTCGGCCAGTTCGTTCAGGCCGTCCTTGGCCTTCCCCTGGCGCCTCTTCGAGAAGGAGTAGAAGTAGTTGAACTCCGCCGAGAGATTCGCGTTCCCGAGGATCCTGCGGCGCTCACTGGATTTCGCGTCGCCCAGGCCCTGGTAGGCGCCCTCGCCGGCGCCCGCTCCCGCCTGGGACGCCAGATCACGGAGCTTCGACTGGACCTCGTGGAGCAACCCGTAGTCGATGGCGAAGTCCGAGGTGATGTCGGCCACGGCCACCTCCTTCCTGCTCGTACCTTGCTTCGACCACGCTCCGGACCCCGCTTCGGTTCAACCGGGCCGCGGATTGGACGGCGGCAGCCTTGAACCTGACGGGTGGCCCGTGCGTGGTCGGGAAGAGGACACGACGCCGGACGACGGAGGGGGTGGCCGGGCATGGCCCGTCCCACTGACTGGAGTGCGCTGGGACTGTCCGAAGACCCGACCCCGGGCGATCCGGACGAGCTCGACCGGGTCATCGTCTCCCAGTACACGCTGATCGAGCTGGCACGGACCATCGACAGCGGGCTGGCGGAGGTCTCCAACAAGGCGTCCGAAGCTTTCAAGGGCAAGACCGCCGACGCCCTGCGCGGCAAGATCGACGGCAGGATCCGGGGCTTCGTCACCACCTTCAAGACCGCCCACGAAGACGTCCGCACCGCCCTGCTCACCTACGTCGGAGTGATGCGCGCCCAACAACGGGTCGCCGACGACGCGCTGACCGCGGCGGCGGCCCTGCCGGAGGACGACACCGAGGGCCGCGAAGCCCACAAGGCGACGGCGAAGTCCGCCGGGGACACCATGGAGACCGCGGCCGACACCGCGGCCACCGCGATCGCGACAGCCGCGGAATCGATCTCCTCGCCGGTGGACGAGTGCGAGGACCTGTGGAAGGCCCTGACCTGGATCGCGATCATCCTGATCATTCCCGCGATCATCGTCGGCGGCCCGATCGCCCTGCTGGCCTTCGGTCTGAACCTCGCCATCATGATCAAGACGGCGATCGACTTCTCCCGCGGCGACGCGAGCCTGACCGAACTGCTGCTGTCGATCGTGGGAGTGCTCGCGCCGACCACCAAGGGCCTGAACATCGGGCAGGCGTGGAAATCCATCAAGGGATTCGGCGCACAGGGCATCAAGGGCACCAAGAACCTGGTCCTGGGCGGCCCGAACTCCTTCGGTCTCTTCGGGCGGCTGGGCCTGGGCATCGACGACACGTTCAGCGCCACGAGTTCCTGGCTCAAGGGCGGCCTGGGCGACGCGATCAAGTTCAACAAGATCAAGGGGCTGGAGGGCGTCACCCTCCTGGGCGGCGGCTCCGGCAAGGGTTTCCAGTTCTTCCCGCTCGGCGTGCAGCTCGGGGTCATCAACACCATCGGCGCCAAGGGCTTCTTCGGGCTGCACAGCGTGATCGTCGGCCTGAACGGCATCAAAATGGGCGCCGGAGCGATCGCCAACGGCCTCTCCGGTGTCAAGGGACTACGGCTCTTCCTGCCAGTGGCCGCCGACGAGATGGGCCAGGGCCTCTTCCTGGCCTTCAAGATCGGCTTCATCGACCGCGGCGTCTTCGGCATGTACAGGTACGGGGCGTTCGTCAACGGTTCCTTCATCGGCGCGGGCAGCAAGGCGTCCGGGGTCGGAGCGGGCGTCTCCAACTTCTTCGACGCGGGCAACGGCGCCGGCATGGGCCTGGTCAAGGCCGGTGACTTCCACTTCGCTCCCGGCACCTTCGGCAACATCGGCGGCCCCGGCGGGCTCTCCGCTCCCGGCGGCCTGGTACCGCCCGGCCGGTTCGCCGCACCGCCCCCCGGCATCTCGCTGTCGATGCCGGCCGATCTCTCGATCCACCTCGGCGAACAGGGCGGCTTCGCCAACCTCGGCCAGATCAACCTGCCCTCCATCGACGCCCGTCTCGCCGATCTGCCCTCCCTCGGAACGACCGGCGACCAGGCACTGCCCACCCTCGGCGCCGTCACCCGGATCGACCTGCCCGGCGGTCTCGCGGGCCTCCCCAGCCTCGAAAACCTCCCGCAGACCATGCCGGCCCTCGGCCAGGTCAGCCTGCCCCAACTCGGCTTCTCACCGACCCACATGCCGTCGATGACGCTCGACACCCCGTCCGTCGACGGCGGTCTCGCGGGCCTCCCGAGCCTCGAGAACCTCCCGCAGACGATGCCCGCACTCGGCCAGGTCAACATCCCCCAACTCGGCTTCTCCCCTTCCCCCGTGCCATCGATGACGCTGGGCACCCCCTCCGTCGACGGCAACCTCGCCGGGCTCGGCCAGGTCACCGTGAACGCTCCCTCGCTGCCCGCGCTCGGACACATCAACGTGCCCTCCCTGGGCACCGCCGGTGCGGGCCACCTCGGCCTCATCCGCACCGACATGCCCTCGGTCCACGCTCAGATCGTGGACCTTCCGTCGGTGGGCAGTGCGGCTGGCCCCATGGGGCAGATCCAGCTCGGCAGCGTGAACGTGGCGTCGCTCGGCCTGAGCACGCCCCACTTCTCCGCGACGCAGATCAACACCGCGCTGAGTGGCGACTTCGCCTCCCCGATCCTGAGCCCCGCCCTCGGCGACGCAGTCGCCCCGCACGCCGACACCCACCTCGGCCAGATCGAGCTGCCCGGCACCGGCACGGTCCTGGGCCACACCGACCTGCCGAACGTGAACCTGGCCACGGGACACGTGGACACCCCGGACGCGCACACCGGCCTGATCGACACGGACCTGCCCACCAGCCACGCCGGGGCCGTGCAACTGCCGGGACTCGGCCAGAACGATCTGGCGCTGACCGTCCCGCCGCCCACCGCGCACCTGGCTCCCGGCGCCCTCTCCGCCCCGGGCGTCAACGGCAGGCTCGTGGACATCCCGACCGTGCTGCCCGGCAACAGTCAGTCGATCACCACGCCGAACACCGCACCCCTGCTCAACAGTTCGGCACTCACCCCGCCGAGCAGCCAGTTCTTCGCCGGCCTGATCGCGGCGATGAACCGCGAACCCCTCACCGTCTTCATGGCCCCCCACCTCACCTACGACTTCCATCACACCTTCACCCACCTCCCGCAGATGCCCGCCGGTGTCCAGGTCCAGGTCACCCCCGGCACGGCCGGGCAGCTGGTGGACGTCCACGTGACGACCCCGGCCGGCACACCGGGGTCGGTGACCGCCACCCACGTTCCCGTGAACGGCCAGGACGTGCTGCGCGTCGAGCACACCCAGCTGGACGGGACGATCCAGCGCCTCGACTTCGAGCTGAGCGCTGCCAACGACCACCAGCTGCTGGACAGCCGGACCATCACCCCCGCCCGGGTCACCGGCGAGGACATCGAGATGGAGACCTTCCGGCCGGACACCGTCGCCGGCTCCTCGGGAGCCGGGGGCGTCGGGGGCGGGGGCCTCGGGAGCGCCGGCAGCACGGTGCCGCTGCCCACCCCCGTCGTGCACGTGGTGCCGCTACCGGGCCTGACGGGCACCAACGTCACCATCCGGACCGATGCCACCGGCCAGATCACGCACGCCCATCCGGTGGCCGGGGGTGCGCCGGTCACCGTCCAGCACCTCGCCGGGAGCGGCCCCGGCGGCGTCGACATCGTCCGCGTCGAGCAGACCGTCACCGCGGGCGCCGAGATCCGCCGCTGGGAGTTCACCGCCGACCTGACCGGCAACCGGCTCGTCGCCGACGAGCGGGTCTTCCCGCTCAACGACGGCGCCCTGGGCGGCGGCGTCATCAGCGTCGACCTCACCGCCGGTGTCCCCACCGTCCGCCACCTGGACGGCACCGGCGCCGTGCGGGCCACCGGCGGGCGGCCCATCCTGATCAGCCCGACCTCCCTCACCATCCCCTCCGCCCACGGCTTCCACCTCTACGACCCCACCACCGGCCTGCAGACCCACACCGGTCTCACCCTGGTCGACGCCCACGGCGCCCCGACCCCCCTGCACGTCCTCACCCCGCACACCCCGCCCGGCGGCGGGGCCGTACCGCCGCTCCGGCTCACGGGCGCCGACGGGGCGACCCCGCTCGGCACGGTCACCGTCCCCGCCCACGGGGGCGGCGTGTTCCACGTACGGCCCACACCGGCTCCCGGCGCCGCTGCCGTCCCGCACCTCAGCGTCCACCGGGCCGACGGCACCTTCACGCACCACGCCCTGCCGGTCCCGGCCGTCACCCTGGCAGGGGGAGCGGGCCCGGCCTTCGTCCGCCTCCCGGACAGCGCCGGCGGGCTGCCCTCGCTCGTCCACGCGGACGGTACGGGCGTCCCCGGGGCCACCGTGCACCCGCAGGGGGCCAACGGCTCGCTGGGCTTCCGGATCGACCAGAACGGACAGCACCTCGTCGTCAGCCCGGCCGGTGCGCACACCCACAGCGCGGTCTCCCTCCAGGGCCCGGGCGTCCCGGCCGCCGGCCAGTTCGTGTTCAGCCCTCCCGGCACCCCCCACACGCCCCTCGCGCGGCTGCACGACCAAAGCGGCGCCCCCGGCGCCCCGGTGGCGTGGGTGGACGGCACCTACCACGTCGCCCTGGGCGGCAACCGGTTCTCCGTCCACACCCCGAACGGCGCCTACGCGCACCAGGCCCTCGCCGTGGGCGGGCTGACCGTCGCCCCGCCCGGCGGCACCTTCCTGCGGGCCGACCCGGTCAACCCGGGCGGCTCCCTGCTGACGCGGGGCGACGGCACCCCCGTCCCCGGCGCCCAGGTCCACCCCCAGGTCGGCGGAGACTTCCGCATCACCCACAACAACCAGCACATCACCGTCAGCCCCACCGGTGCCCACACCCACGACACCGTCACCCTCCAGGGCCCGGGGGCCGGCCAGTACGTCTTCACTCCGGTCGCCACCCCGAACGTGCCCGTCGGGCACCCGCGGGCCGGCAACGGGGCCGTCGACACCACCGTCACCGTTCAGCGGACCGGCGGCGAGTTCCGCCTCACCGACGGCCACGGCACCGTGAACGTGTTCGACCCCGCGACCGGCGCCCACCTCCGCACCGACGTCCCCGTCAGCGGCGGCACGGCACTCGACGGCCACTTCGTCCGGACCGACGCGGCCGGGACCGTCACCGTCGTACGCGCCGACCTGAGCGCCGCCCCCAGCCTGCGGGCCACCCCGCAGCCGGGCACGGCGGGCGGCGGCTTCCGCCTCGACCAGGGCAGCACGCATCTGGTGGTCGACCCCCGGGGCGCCCACACCCACACCGCCGTCGAGCTCCGGGCCCCGGGCACCGCGGGCGGCACCGGGCAGTACGTCTTCCACCCCGCGGCGCCCGGCGGCGCGGGCCCGCACCCGCAGGTCAAGGACGGCACGGGCGCCGACCTGCCGGACACCGTCACCGTCCGCCCGGACGGCAGCCTCCAGGTCACCGGCGCCGGGACGATCCGCGTCCACGACGCCACCGACGGGGCCTTCCGCTTCAGTCTCCTACGCCTCGTCGACGCGGCCGGCACCCACCTGCCGGAGACCGTACGGGTGTACGGCGCGGGCGGAATCCGCCTCCTGGACCAGCACCAGGACGTGGTCGACGGGTCCGTGGTCACCGTCCGGCCGGGCGGCGGGTTCCGGGTCGAGAAGGCGACCGGCGAGTTCTCCCTGTACGGCGCGGGAGGCCGCCTGGACTTCCGGGCCGTCCCGGTCGCGGGCGGCGTACCCAACACCCTCACCGTCACCCCGACGGCCGGCACCGCGTTCACCGTCGTCCCGCTCGGCGACGCCGTGAAGCTCTCCGACGCGGGCCTGTCCCGGTTCGTCGACATCACCCCGGGCGGTCCGCGGGTCCTCGACGGCCACCTCACCGTCGTGCCGGGCCACACCGTCGCCCCCACGGCGGCCGGCGGCTGGCGCGTCGACCCGCCGGGCAACCTCCGGCTGGGCGAGTTCACGGAGTACGCCGCCGACGGCACGCTCACCCTCCAGCGGATCAACATCGTGACCAAGGGGCGGATCAAGGCCAACAACCACCTGGAGCTCTACCACGTGGCCACCGGCGGCGCCGGCGGCAACCCGGCCGGCACCTGGAAGCTGATCCGTACCGACGGCGCGGGCCTCCCGCTCCCCGGGGTGGGCGGCAAGTGGTTCCACAACGGCCTGATCACCACCAAAGGCATCCCCCAGGGCCGGATCCACCTCACCACCCACTCCGGCGTCACCGTCTTCGAGGCGCGGCCGCTGCCCGGCGGGAACACCCTCCACTCCTTCCAGTCCAGCGCCAGCGCCGAGGTCTCCACCTTCTCGTTGGGCAACCAGCGCGGCGAATGGCACGAGATCGACCCCCAGGGCACGCTCGTACGCAACGGCGACCGGCACTGGGGCGAGAGCGGCCGCAGCTGGTGGGACTCGACCGGCACCAGCGGGGTCGACCGGGTCCTGCACTTCCAGCAACTCCCCGACGGCGGCCACGTCCTGGGCACCCTCGACCGCAACGTCTTCCACCAGAGCACGGGTCACGGCACCTGGTTCCGCTTCGACGCCGACTTCCATATGATCGCCCAGGGCACCCGCGCCTACGGGCCGGGCCTCGGCCGCGGCTTCACCGACACGATGGATCACCCGCTCACCGGCCAGAGCTTCGTCGTCCACGAGAAGTTCGGCCGCTTTCAGACCGACCCCCATGACGTACGCAGGCTCTTCCAACGGGAGATGGGCGCCGACGGAGTGCCCAAGACCACCTCGGTGTCGCTCTCCGCACCCGGCAAGGAGATCGACAGCCTCAGGCAGCTGGAGAACAACGGCGGGCTCCTGGAGGTCCGCAGGGTGGCCGAGCAGCGCCCGCCGAACTGGTTCCGCTACCTCATCAGCAGCGAGTACCGCACGACGGACCTCGGCCCGTTCCCCTGGCTGAAGTCCGACAACTTGCCGCAGCTCAACGAATGGCGGGTCCGGCCTACGCCCGGCGGGGCCGTCGGCGCCCACGGCATCCGGCTGCTCACCCAGAACGCCGCCATCACCGACATCTCCAGCACCGGGCAACTCGTACGCGAGACCCGCAAGCTGTTCCACGGCAACGACCTGACCGTCGGCAACGTCAAGGTGCCCGACGACCCCGCGGGCGCTCCGGTGAACATTCCCGCCCAGTACCTGCCCTGGTCGGAGGGCGTGGGCAAACCGCAGGGACACCGCACCTTCAACCCCGCCGACTTCCAGGCCCCGGCCGGGGGCGGTGTCCACGTCAACCAGGTCATCTGGCACGACCGGTTCACCACCAACCTGGGCGACGGCGACTGGTTCAGTCCCAACGCCGCCAAGCAGTGGCAGATCGCGCGCACCGGTCTGAACGACGGCACGGTGATCGAGTACCGGCCGATCCCGGCGGTCCGCACCGGCGCCGCAGCGGGCGACGGTGGCGCCACCTTCCGGCAGAACTTCCACATGAACCACGGCGACTGGACACGCTACGACCACCACGGCTTCGTCGTGGCCCGCTCCGACACCTGGCCCGGCGTCCATGGCAGCCCCGACCTGCGGATCACCGCACACGGCCCGGCCACCGGCAGGATGACCTGGGTGAACGCCAACAACCCGCACATCGGCGGCGTCCGCCTGACCGCCCACGGCCGCGACATCAACCGCTACGGCTGGGACCGCGAGTCGTACCAGGACTTCGGCGTCGACGGACGCATGATCCGCGACCACCGCCTCCTCGCCGACGGCACCACCGTCGACTCCTGGCGCGTCAGCCGCGACGCCGCCGGCAACGAGGTCTGGCACTGGAACAAGATCGACGCACACGGCAACATCCAGGTCTTCGGCACCGGCGCCGGCGACCAGGTCCGCCACTGGTTCGACGCGCAGGGCAACGCCCTCCCCGGCTGGGCGGAGGGCGCCCGCTGGTCCGAACACGTCACCAGCCTCGGCACCATGAAGGTCCAGGAGATCCCCGCCAGGCCCAGCGTCGGCGCCTTCCAGAACACCTTCGGCGACGCCCCCTTCCGCGTCCGCGAGTACGTCGCCAACCCGGGCGACACCTTCAACGCCCACGTGTGGAAGGAATTCGACGGCGGCACGGTCGTCCGCCAGAAGAAGGAACTGCTCGACGGGAACTTCCTCGAGAGCGAGAGCTGGCAGAAGCACTGGCGTCTCTACGGGCCGGGCGGCACCAATCTCCTCGCCGAACGGTCCATATCCGGCTGGATCTACGAGACCAACGCTTTTGGCCAACTGAAACTGGTCGGCCGGGAGACCAACTTCATCGACTGGGCCAACCAGTACCGCGGCTACAACCGCATGTGGAAGGACGCCAACCGCTGGGAGTTCGGCGCCAGCGTCGGCGGCGAGTCCGTCTACCGGCCCTACCTCACCAAGGCGATGCAGCAGATCGCCCTCGACGCGGGACACGAGTTCATCGTGGACTTCGCCCTCAGCCTGACCGTCCTCGGTATCGTCGCCCTGGTCACCGGGGCGAAGTTCACCGCCACCGACCTCGCCAAGGCCGCCTTCGGCGCCATGATGGGCTCCGTCGTCAAGAGCTTCGTCTCCGGCCTGCACCACGCCGCCGGCCGAGGCACCCCGTGGAAGAACGGCTGGGGCCACGTCGACTACGGCTACGCCTACCAGCGCCACCCCAGCGACGACGACTGGGGCGGTGAATGGGCGGGCCACGACAAGGTCACCCGCTGGCGCGGCGGCACCTACGACTTCGGCGTCGGCATCGCCACCGGCGTCCTCGGCGGATTCGCCTCCGGAGCAGCCTCCGCCTCGGTCTTCGGCGTGAAGACCGCGAGCGGTCAGCTGATCCACCTGTCCAAGGCGGACGCCGCCGTCGCCGGTCTGATGAGCGCGGTCGGCGGCACCCTCGGCGGGCTCACCGTCGGCGCGGCCCGCAGCATGATCCACCTCAACCTGGCCGGCCGCTGGTACCACCGCGCCGGCATGGTCGACATCTACGTGGCGCCGGCCCTCGGCAAGCTCATCGACAAGTCCTTCTCCGCCTTCTTCACGGGCAGTGCCGTCCGCGGCTGGTTCCAACCCGGCTGGTACGCGGACGCCGGCGCCGGCGGCACCCCCAACACCGACAACCTTCCGCAAGGAGCAGGCACCCCATGACGACCACCACCGCCGGCACCCCACCGCTGCGCGTGGCGGCCAAGGGGTGGGGCGGCCACCGCACCATCGCCTCCGCCCTCGCCGCCGCGCCCGCCGGAGCCGTGATCACCATCGCCCCCGGCGTCTACACCGAGTCCCTGCGCCTGGAGCGGCGGGTGCTGCTGGAGCCGGAGTACGGCTCCGGGACCGTCCACCTGCGCTCACCCGGCGGGCCCGTGCTCGACGTCACCGCCCCCGGCTGCGAGGTGCACGGGCTCGAACTGCGCGGCGGCGATCCCGCCGAGCCCGCCGTGCGGGTCGCCGACGCCGCCGGGCTGACCCTCGCCGAGTGCGACCTCGGCAGGGGCCGGATCGACGTGCTCGGCTCCCGGGACGACACCGGGGCCGCCGCGAACGCCGCCCTCACTTCCGCCGACACCCTGGCCCGGGCGCTGCGCGACCCGGTCGGCGGCGGGGTGCTGCTGGTGCGCGGCAGCCGGCTGCACGACGCCCGGCACGCCGCCGTCCACCTCGAAGGCGACGCCAGGGCCCGGCTGGTGGACACCGCCATCGACACCGTCGACGGGCTCGGAGTGGCTCTCGGCGGCAGCGCCGTACTGCTCGCCGAGCGCCTGCGCGTCAGCGCTACCGCCGGCTCCTCGCTGCGCGCCCGCGGCTCCTCCCGGGTGCTGCTGCGCGACACCCGCCTCAGCGGCCCCGGCCGCCACGGCCTGCTCATCGAGGACGAGGCCGAGGGCCTCCTGGAGGACTGCCGGATCAGCGGTACCGCCCGAGCCGCCGTCCAGGCCGGAGGCTCGGCCACCGTGGGCCTGGCCGACTGCCGTCTCTCCGGGGCCGGGACCGACGCGCTGGCCGTCGGGGGATCGGCCCAGCTCACCGTCCACGGCTGCTGGCTCCTGGACTCGGCCGGCCACGGCATCCTGGTGACCGGTGAGGCCGTGGCCCTGGCCGTGGACACTCTGGTCGCGCGCAGCGGAGCGGCCGCCGTACGCGTCCGTGAACTGGCCCGTGCCTCCCTGAGCGGCTGCCGGATCGGCGTCAGCGGGGAGCACGGGCTGACCGTCACCGACGCCGCCCAAGCCGAACTGGCCGACACCATGCTCTCGGACGCGGCCGTGGCCGGGGTGCACACCGACGGCCGGGCCCGCCTGACGCTCACCGGCGGCCGCGTCGAGCGGGGCGAGACCGGGCTGCGGCTGCGTTCCACCGCTGAGGCATCGGTACGGGGCACCACCGTGAGCGGCCCGAGCAAGGCGGGCGTGGAGCTCGGACCGCACGCCCGTACCACCCTGGAGGGCGTACGGATCGGATCGACCGGCAGCGCCGGTGTGGTCCTCGCCGCCGGAGCCCGGCTGGCCATGGAGGGGTGCACCATCGAGGCGCCCGGCGGCAGCGGGATGGTCGTCTCGACCGGCGCCGAGCCGGCGGTGAGCGGCCTGCGGATCGACCGGGCCGCGAAGAACGGCATCCTGTTCGGGCCCGGCGCGGGCGGCACTTTCGCGTACTCCGACCTGACCGGCGGAAACTTCCCCGCTCTGCACATCGGCGCGAACGCCGACCCCCGGTTCACCGGCTGCCGGGTCCTCGACTGCGGTCAGGACGTCGCCCTGGCCGACGAGGCCGCCCCCGTCTTCGAGGACTGCGTCTCCATCCGGGTCAAGAACCCGCTCCTGCCGGGGGTCACCGCCGCCGGACCCGCTCCCGGCGCCCCGCCCAGGAAGCCCGCCGCCCCGGACGGCGCCGCGGGGGGTACGGGCCCCGCGGGCGGCGCCCGTACCGCCCCGGGGGGCCCCGCAGTGGCCGGCGGTGGCTTCGCCTCCCTGTCCGACCTCTCCGAACTCGGCGAGCCCGAACCGGAGCCGGAGACCCTGGAGGAGTTGCTCGCCGAACTGGACGAGCTGGTCGGGCTCGACGGGGTCAAACAGAACGTCGGCGGCATGGTCAAGCTGATGCAGACCGTCCGGCTGCGCCAGCAGGCCGGGCTCCCCGCGCCGCCGCTCAGCCGCCACCTGGTCTTCGCGGGGAACCCCGGCACCGGCAAGACCACCGTGGCCCGCCTCTACGGCAGGCTGCTGAAGGCCCTCGGCCTGCTGGAGCGCGGGCACCTGGTGGAGGTCGACCGCAGCGCCCTGGTCGGCGAGTACGTGGGTCACACCGGCCCGAAGACCACCGAGTCGTTCAACCGGGCCCGCGGCGGCGTCCTCTTCATCGACGAGGCGTACGCGCTGGTCCCGGCCGGGGTCTCCAACGACTTCGGCCTGGAGGCGGTGGCCACCCTGGTCAAGCTGATGGAGGACCACCGCGACGAGGTCGTCGTCATCGCCGCCGGCTACCCCGGCGACATGGAGCGCTTCGTCTCCTCCAACCCGGGGCTCGCCTCCCGCTTCACCCGCAGCCTGGTCTTCGCCGACTACAGCTCCACCGAGCTGGTCCGCATCGTCGAGCACCACGCGCAGCGCCACCGCTACGAGCTGAGCGACGGTGTCCGCGGAGCGCTCGGCCGGTACTTCGACGCCGTGCCGCGCGACGCCCGCTTCGGCAACGGTCGCACCGCCCGCCAGGTCTTCCAGGCCATGACCGAGCGGCAGGCCATGCGGATCACCGAGCTGACCTCTCCGGTCGAGGCCCAGCTGGTGGTCCTCGACGAACAGGACATGCCGGAACCGGTCCCGCCGGCCTCCTGAGGGCGCGGCGCGGGCGAAGTGGGGTATGCCGCACCGCCGTTCGGGCCGGGGAGCCGGCGTGTGCCGTCGCCGTCCCACATCGGCCCGGCGACCGTGTCCGGGCGGGGCGGGCCTGCCTCGCCCCATCGAAGTCGACGGCCCACCTCACGGGTCGCGTCCGACCGGTCGTGTCTCCTTCGCCGAGTGAGCCCCGGCCGCCACGCTGTATCACGCGGCGGGCGGGGCTTTCGGCTGGAACGCCGGCGCCAGCCCTTTCGGGCCGGCCGACGCAGGTGTCGGCTCTTCCCCAGCTCCGAAAGCAACACCTTGATGATCGGCAAGCCCTTACGCCCGGCGAGGCTCCATCGACATGGCTGCGGCGATGAGCCGTTCGTCCCCGCCCCGGACGGTCAGCAGGCAGAGCCCCACCGGAAGCCCTCACGCGCGGGGGCCGGGCGGCCGGCGCACCACTGCGGCTGTGGGTGCTTCGGATCGAGGGCCGTCGCAGCGTCGAGCAGATCGTCGACGGGTACGGCATCGAGTGCCGGGCCGTCCGTGATCTGTTGGTCGAGTACTTCACCGAGCGAGCGCCCGAGCTCGACCACGTCTCGCTGCGTTCGATCGCCCGCAACCTGCGCCGGTTGTTCTGGCGCGACCTGGAGATCCACCATCCGGGCATCGACTCGCTGCGACTGGCGCCGGACGTCGCGCAGGTGTGGAAGGAACGTCTGGCCCACATTCGTGACGCCGAGGGCCACCCGGTGCGGCCGCGGGTGAACTTCCGCAGCGAGCTGGTATTCGTCCGGGCGTTCTGCCAGGACATCGCCCGCTGGGCAGCCGACGATCCGGCGCGGTGGGCGCCCTGGGTGGCGCCGTGTCCGATCAAGGCGAGCGAGTGTGCGACGAAGAAGTCCAGGTCCCGGGTGAAGTCCCGGATGGACCAGCGGACCAAGACCCAGCTGCTGTTGCTGCCTGCCCTTCTTCGCGTCGTCGACCGGCAGCGCAAGGACGCCGAGGCCCGCATCACCGCAGCTCGCGCGACACCGGCCGGTGGACGGTTCCTCATTGCCGGGGAGGAGTTCGAACGCTGCTGGTCCGGACAGGCCGGCCGCGTCTACGTCACAGAGGTGGCCACCGACAGTCGGCGGAACCTGACGCACGAGGTGTCTGAGCCATCGACCGTCCAGGGGTCGCGTCCGTATGCCCGTTTCCACCATCGAAGTCCTCTCCCGCCACCATGCCCGCATAGCGGACCCGCTGACCGGCGAGCTCGAGGAACCGGCCCGCCTCGCTGAGGTGCTCCAGGCTCTGCCTGATCCGCGCCGGTGCCACGGCCGCCGCTACCGGCTCGGCGCGCTGCCGGCCGTGTGCACCCTTGCCGTCCTCGGTGGCTCCGCGACCTTGGCGGCCATCGCCCGTTTCGTGGCCGGGATGCCTCCAGAGCTGAGGGTCCGTCTGGGCCTGGGAACTGCCGTCCCGCGCGCCTGCACGCTGGGCCATCTGCTCGCCCGGA
Source organism: Streptomyces sp. NPDC002690 (assembly GCF_053592415.1). NCBI lineage: Bacteria > Bacillati > Actinomycetota > Actinomycetes > Kitasatosporales > Streptomycetaceae > Streptomyces > Streptomyces sp. NPDC002690. The sequence goes on from NZ_JBSFVR010000032.1 coordinate 20,509, forward strand.
TCGACACTGACGCCCTCGACCAGACTGTCGGTCACTGGCTCGCCGATCAGCTCGAACCCGATGACGGCCTGCGGGCCCTGGCGGTGGACGGCAAGTCCCTGCGGTTCGCGCACCGCCGTACGGACCGCGATCCACCTGCTCGCTGCCGTCGTACACGGCGAGAAAACAGTGATCGCCCAGCGTCAGGTCGACTCCAAGAGCAACGAGATCACCGCGTTCCGGCCGCTATTGGCTCCGCTCCAACTCGCACGCACTGTCGTCACGTTCGACGCCCTGCTGACGCAGACCGAGCACGCCCGCTTTCTCGTCGAGGACAAGAAGGCCCACTACATCGCCGTGGTCAAGGGCAACCACCCCACCTTGCAGGCGACGCTGAAGAAGCTTCCCTGGCGGGACGTCCCCTGCTGGACAAGACTCGCGCCGCCGGCCACGGCCGCGACGAGATCCGCCGGCTCAAGGCCGCAACCGTCACCGGGCTCGCCTTCCCGCACGCGGTACTACGTGAAGCCCGGCGTGGAGGACCTGCGCGCCGCCGCCGTCATGTGGGTCGGGCTCCACGGGCGTTCGGCGGGCGGGTCGGCGCCGGGGCTGCCCGCGCAGGCGAAGGGGCGCGGCCGGTAGGGCCGACCCGGTTCCGTGAGCGATGGTGAGTGATGAGAGGGTCGGGTGGGTGAGCGAGACACTACCGAACACCCTGCAATACCGCTTTGACGGGCCAGAAGACGCGCCGGTCCTGGTGATCGGGTCGTCCCTGGGTACCACATGGCACATGTGGTAAAGGCCGTCCAGCGGTGTCCAGTTGGGCAAGCCAGACGCGTAGTGCCAGGTCAGGGTCTTGTGGTGCGAGGGCGTCCGCCTGGTCCGTGAGAGCTGCGTGAGAGCTGAGCCGCGAAGCAGCCCCACCGGGGTCTGGTGGGGCTTCCTGGAGAGGCGTAGGGCGCGGTGCTGGAGACGTCTGCGTCGACCCTACTGAGGTTTAACTCGTGGTGTCGTTACGCAGATCTGATGGTCAGGCCGGTCTCGGCGAGGCAGCCGTCGATGAGGTTGCTGCGGTACTGGATGTGCCGTAGACCGCTCCGGACCGTGCGGATGAGATGTTCTGGCGTGGAGAAGGCGACGTTGGAAAGCCAGCCGCGACGTAGCAGGGACCAGATGCCTTCGACGGGGTTGAGGTCGGGGGCGTAGGGCGGCAGGTAGAGGATGGTCAGCCAGTCACGGGAGTCGGCGAACTCCCGGAGGCCTGCGGCTTTGTGGACGTTGAGGTTGTCCCAGATGGGGACGATCGGGCCGCCGAGTTGTTGGTGGGCTGCGACCAGCAGGTCGCGGTAGTCGCGCCAGGAGAGGCTTTTGCGCCCGTCACGGTTGCCGTCGTCCCGTCGCGGCCGGTAGATCAGCCGGGATCGGTGGCCGGGTTTGTAGCAGGTCAGCGCGGCGATCGATATCCGTCTGCGTGAGCGGCCGCGGACCCGCACCACCGGGGTCCGCCCGCGCTGGGACCGGGTCCTGGCTTGCGACGGCGTCATGGAGAAGCCGGCTTCGTCCTCGAAGACCAGCCAGGCTCCACGGGCCGCCGCTAGCCTTCCGCGCGGGGCCACACCTCCTTGACCCACCCGGCCACTGCGTCGTCGTCCCGCTCCATGGCACGACGGGCCGGGACCTGGCAGGACCAGCCGTTGCGCACCAACAGCTTGCGGACGCCCTGAATCGTGTACGTGAGGTGGAAGCGCCGTCCGATCACCGTCTTCACACGATTCAGAGTCCAGCGTTGGTCCTCCCAGCCGTGCGCGGCCGGCCCTTTGGCCAGCTCGGACTCCAGCTGAGCGAACTGCTTCTCACTCAGTCGCGGCAGCGACGCGGGCCCCTGCGACCACAAGGATCGCGGGCCGCCCTCGGCCCACGTGTGACGCCACCGCTGCACCGATCGGACACTGACCCGCAGATCCCTGGCGATCGCCGTACTGCCCTCGCCCCGAGCGAACCGCTCAGCTGCCTGGAGCCGTAACTCCTCGCGCTTGCAGTGCCGTTCAGCGGTCAACCCGCCACCCTGTGGATACCTCATCCTCCCGTGACATCGCAGGCAGACACCCCTCGTCAGCCCTTATGACTTCACGAGTTCGATCTCAGTAACGGGCTGACCCGCGATTGATCTTGCGGTGTGCTGTCTGGGAGTTCGGCAATCGCTGGTCGGCTCGTCACTCGTACCGGTACTTCAGCGAGTCCGCTTCCGCCTGCTCGATGTCAGCGATCGTAAGCTCGGGCATCCGCAGCTGGGCCAGTGTCACCTCGGCCGAGGTCGGCTGGGCGTCCGCCGACAGCCACTGCTCCGGCTTCCAGGCTCCGCTGCGCAGGAGCGACTTGGGGCAGTGCGGGTAGACCTCCTCGATCCCCAGCACCAGCGCACTGGCCGGCGGTTTGCCCACGGCGGTCAGCTGCGACAACAGCTCCGGGCGGGTGGAGACGCAGGCCCGGCCGTTCACCCTGAGCGTCGTGGTACGCCCCGGGATGAGGAACAGCAGCCCGGCCCGTCCGGTGGCGATGACGTTCTGCAGGGTGTCCAGACGCTTGTTGCCGGTGGCGTCCGGTATCGCCACCGTCCGTGCATCCAAGACGGCGACGAACCCGGCGGGGCCGCCGCGCGGGGAGACGTCACAGTTGCCCTCGGCGTCTGCGCTGGCGACTAGGACCAGTGACGAGCAGCCGATCAACCACCGCGCCTGTGCGGTGAGTTCGGTCATCTGCTTGCGCACGGCCGCGTTGTTGGGGAGTTCGTAGGTCTGGCGCAGCGTCTCCTGATCGGGCACGGCGTCGAGGCGGAGCGAGTCGAAGACGCTGGAGGCAAGGGGTGTCGTCATGCCTCCGACCCTAATGGGCCGACCTGAGATTGATCTTGGTCGGTGAGTGTGGGGACATAGAGACAGCCTCGCGAGTTGTCTGGCGTGTGAAGATCAGACAGGCCCGCGCGGCCATGTCCCAACCTGCCTTCTGCGGACTGTCGCGCCAGCATCTGGGCGACTTGATCGCAGAACTCGCCCCGCGTTGGGTGGCGCGCTGTGAGTCCGGGCGCCATAAGCGACGTGAGGGCGACCGTCGGCGGGAGGCCGGGGCCGGGCCGAAGTACGAACTGGTCTTCACCGAACGGCTTTTGGTGACACTGGTTCATCTCCGGACTGGGCTCACTCACGAGGCGTTGGGCGTGCTCTACGAGGTGGGCTCTTCCACGATCGGCCGGGCGATCCAGGAGGTTCGCCCGCTGCTGGCGGACCGTGGGTTCGCCGTCCCCGAACGGCCCGGCATCCGGCTGCGGACCCTGGAGGACGTGTTCGCCTATGCCGCAGCCGAGGGCGTTACATTGCGGATCGACGGGATGGAGACCCAGGTGCGCCGCCCACACGCAGGCCGTCCCCGCCGGCGGGCCTTCGTCTCCGGCAAGCGCAGGCAGAACACTGTCAAGACCACCACGATCAGCGACGGTCAGGGCCGCACCCTGTGGTCCGGGGCCCAGCGCCCAGGCCGGATGCACGACCAGACCGCCGTGCGCACCGAGGGCATCGCCGAGCAGTTCCGCCGGCACCCAGGCGTGAAGGCTGAGGTCGACGACGGCTACCGTGGCCTGGCCAACGAGTTCCCCGACCAGGTCAGTGCCCCGCCCAAGAAGCCGAAGGACATGAACGATGGGCCCGTCACCGAACGGTACGGCTGGCGCGAGATGAAACGCCGCCAGTCCTCCCGCCGGATCTGCGTCGAGCACGCCAACGCCGAAGTCCGGCAGTGGCGTCCGCTCCAGCGGTACATCGGCCACCGCGAGACCTATGGCGAGACTCACCTCGCCATCGCCGCTTTGGTCTCCGACCGCGCCGCCAAGCGGCCCACTCGGCACAAGCCGAGCACCGAACTGGTGCACGTCCGCACCGCGGCCTGCTGAATCGCCAGCCAGCCGAACCCTCAGACGAACACGCCCCAAGATCAATCGCGGGTCAGCCCGTAAGGGAAGCCAACCGTCAGGCGGAACTGGACCGGCTCACCTCCGCTCGCGCGGAGAGGACGGCGCAGACCACGATCTGGTCGAGGCTCATGTCGGATCACCTCCGCTCGCGCGGAGAGGACTCGGCGGAGTCGAGCGCCATCAGCCACGGGTTCGGATCACCTCCGCTCGCGCGGAGAGGACGCGAGCATCTGCGACGCGGGCAGGCCCATCGCCGGATCACCTCCGCTCGCGCGGAGAGGACATCGGCACCCAGACCGACCAGCCGGAGGCGACCGGATCACCTCCGCTCGCGCGGAGAGGACTCCTGATCAGTAGCTGCTGATGGCGGCGGAGGCGGATCACCTCCGCTCGCGCGGAGAGGACCCTTTTTGACCTGCGACGTTAGAAGGGGTTTGCCATTTCTTGACCTTCTCTGCGGAAGGCGATGAGGGTGAGTCCGTCGAAGTCGACGGGTTCGCGGCGGCGGGTGCCCGCGGTCCTGAGGGTGAAGCCTTGTTCGTTGTCGGCGGGGTGGGCGAGGACGGCGATGCCGTCGTGGGTGCTGGCGGCGACTGCGGCCCAGAGTTCGTCGCGGACTTTGGCGGAGACGGTGCCGACGTAGAGCTCGGGGGTGACTTCGAGGAGCCAGCGGGTGAGGGCGCCGCGCAGGTGGTCGGGGACGGCGGAGGCCGAGATGACGATCATCGAGGACATGGGGTGCCCTGTCCTCCGAGTGGGCGGATCATGCCGATTTCCCGTGGTTGATGCCTGCGGGGACGGAGCCGACTACGGGGTCCCAGAGGTCGACGAGCTGTTCTTCGGGGTCGGGGCATTCGTAGGTGTGGGTGGGGTCTAGGAGTTGCTGGATGTCGGTGACGATGCGGGGGAGGAGCTGGAAGAGGCGTAGTTCGTGGCGGAAGGAGCGGCGTGCTTCTGCTTCGGGGTTGGTGGAGGCGTGGAGAGAGAAGGCGAGGGGGATGGTGAGTTCGGCTTTGTAGAGGTCGGCGATGTCGTAGACGAAGGCTTGTTGGTTGCCGTTGTGGACGAAGCCGAGGGCGGGGGAGCATCCGAGGGCGGTGATGGCGGCGTGGACGATGCCGTAGAGGCAGGTGTTGGCGGAGGACAGGGCGAGGTTGACGGGGTCCTGGCTGTCCCAGGAGTCGGGGTCGTAGGAGCGGCGGAAGCGGCCGATCTTGTACTGGCGGGCGAGGAGTTGGTAGAGGGTTTTGACGCGTTGGCCTTCCATGCCTCGGAGTTTGTCGAGGTTGGTGCCTTCGGTAGCGGTGCCGTCGCCGAAGCGGAGTTCGTACATGGCCTGGGCGATGGCGAGGCGGCGGGTGTCGTCGGTCCAGGCGCGGGTCTGGCGTTCGAGCCAGAGGGTGCTGAGGGATTCGGGGACGGCGGCGGAGTAGCAGCGGACCCCTCCTGAGCCGGTGGTGACGACGGTGGTGCCGTTGCGGGCGAAGGTGGCCAGGGCGCGTGCGGTGATGGAGGTGCCCGGGCCGAGCAGTACGCAGGAGAGGGCGGCGGTGGGGAGGTAGACGGTGTCGGTGCCGTGTTGCTCGCTGGTGACTTCCGCGCAGACTCCGGTGTCGTCCTGGTGGATGCGGACGATGTCGAGGTAGAGGAAGGACAGGGAGTCGGCGACCCGGGGGAGCATGGCGACGGTGGGGGCGGCGAGTTTGCGCCGGGCGTTGGCCCCCGTGAGCGGCTTGGAGGCGGGGCGTGGGGTCACTGGGGCTGCCTCGCGGGGGCGATGCTGAGGAGACCGCAGCCGTAGGACTTGCCGCGTCCGATGCCGCTCAGGATCGCGGCCTTGAGGAGGTCGGTGTCGATGATGGCGGCGGTGCCGTCGAATTGGATACGGGCGTGGCGGATGCGCTGCGGTGGTGTGCCTGCGGCGGGGCGGCGTTCGCCCCGGACGGCGTCCAAGGGCTGGGCGTGGTGGGTGAGGGGCTTGAGACCGCTCTGGTCGGCCTGGCGCATCCACCACTCGTCCGCCGCCGCTCCGGTGAGGGCGACGACGGGCGGGAGGTTGTAGAGGGCGCGGGTGGTGGCGCCGGGCTTGCGGACGGGGCTGGCCGCGCACCGGTAGCGGACGGTGAGCCCCGGACGGATCGCGTCGATCAGCGCGTCGAGGGGACGGGTGACGGCGGTGCCGTAGCCGTCGGGGAGACGGCTGGTGTCGGGCTCGTGGGTGGACTGGAGGAGCAGGTGCGGCCCGGTGGGGGTGTCCTCGGTGCGGTGGAGGACGCCGAAGCGGGCGCGGGGGTCGGGGCCGGCGTCGGAGGGGAAGAGGCTCATGAGCCGGCGGTGCATGCCGACGGGGTCGCCGAGGTCGCGCCGGGCCTCGGCGGAGCGCGGGTTGGGGACGAGGCGGGTGAGCCAGAGCGTCATCGCCGGCTCCCTTCAGGGGTGTGGAGCCGGGTCTCGCAGTAGTGGCCCAGGGCATTGAGCTGGCGTGCTCCGAGCCCAGCGAACTGAGAGTTGGGCAGGAGCAGGGTGCGCCGGTAGAGCGGCCGTGCACGGTAGCCGCGGCGGCTCGGGTGGTAGCTGATGGGCTGGTCGTTGAGTTCGCTGGAGGGGCGAGTGCCGTCCTCGTGGGTGGTACCGACCATGTGGGCAGGGGCGGGCAGGTGGGTCAGGGGGCGGTCGGCGAGGAACTCCACCGCCACGCCCTCCTGTTCCTGGTTCCGGTTGCGGGTGGGGCGGGCGGCGAGCGGGAGGTGGATGAGGTGGTGCAGGGCGTCCTCGCTCTGCCCGATCAGTACGGGGCCCTCCGGCGGGCAGGAGCGGCGGCCGAGGTGCAGGGACCACCGGGGGGAACGCAGGGCCTGCGTGCACCGTTCGAGGAGCGCACGGCCGTCGGCGGTTGCCCGGGGGATGGTGAGGGCGACGGTGAACGCGGCATCCGCCAGGTAGTAGCGGTGGGTGAGGAGCGTGCCGGTGTCACCGGGGCGCTTCTTGCCCTCGGCGGTGGTCACTGTCTCCTTCCCGGGGAGCCCGCCACCCACGGTGTGCAGATCGCGCAGCAGTACCCCGGGCCGGTCGGTGCGCACCGTCAGGTTCAGCGTGGTGAGGTCGTCGATGGGCTGGTCGCGGTGGCGTCCGAGAGCGGAGGCGAGCATGCCGAGGACGCCGGAGCGGGTGGGGAAGGGGGCGGTGTCACGTTCGTTGAAGTGGGAGTGCAGGCCCCAGGACTGCAGGGGCCCGGTCAGACGGAGCAGAATCCCCGGCTCCGCGTCCGGGAGCGGGGTGGTGATCATGCCGCGTCTCCGGCGGGTGCGGTGAGTGCGCCGTCGAGGGTTGCGTCGATGAGGGTGTCGAAGCCGGTGTGGTGGGTGCCGAGCGCTTCGAGGTCCTTGGCGTCGACGCCGGCCCAGCCGGAGGTGAGGATGCCGGTGGTGCCGATGAGCCGGTTCGCGGCTGCGGCGTAGTCGGACAGGGTGGTGCGGGAGGGGGCGGAGAAGCCGCCCTGCCCGGCTGCGGCGACGGGGCTCTCGAACGCGGCGGCGTAGGACAGCGGCCGGTCGGTACGTACGGAGAGGTGGACGAGGTCGGGGATGGTGTGGGGCGCGGTGGAGTTCTTCTTCGCCTGGGGCAGGGAGAGGATGAACGCGCTGAGGAACGCGGCGGTGAGTTCGCGGAGTTCGGTGGGGTCGTCGCCGATGTTGCGGGCGAGGTCGCGCAGGTCGATGGTGGCGTACCGGTAGAAGGTGCCGGCGCTGAACTCGGTGTGGCCCATGTGGCCGCTGCCCGTCTGGTCTCCCCAGGTCGAGGTGACATCGTCGACGGCGGAGAAATAGTCGAGTTCGACATCGGTCTCGTGCGTGGTCAGCGCGTGGGCGACCTGGACGGCTCCGTCGACCCCGGCGTTGTCGACCTCGGCGAGCATGCGGCCGAAGAGGTTGATCACCCCGTTGCGGGAACGCAGGACCGCCTCTACCCGATCGGAGGGCAGGACGCTCTTGTCGGCGGGCTTCTTGATGTCCTTCGCCGCCTCCAGCACCTCCCGGTACTCCCCGGCCAGGTCGGCGAGTTCCGCCACCGCGGTCTCGGGGACGTACACCATCGCGTTGGTGAGGACCTTGTTGGGGACGGTCTGCTTGAGGTCCTTCGAGTCCTTGGCGAGTTCGAACTTGATGCTGCTGGCCGCCGCCACGTGCGCTCCCGCCCTCTCTGCGAGCGGCTCCGGCCACCCCCTGCCCTCGGCGAGGAGGCGGGTGACGCGCTCGCCGATCCGCCGGGTACGCAGCGCCGCCTGGCCGACGCGGGCCTCGAACTCACCCCGGGTGGCCCGCTTCCAGGACTGGCTGCTGACCCGGGTCCGCAGCACGTTCCCGTACTGGACCGTCTTCACGGAATTCGTGTCGTCCCGGTTCAGGTTGGCGAACGGGACGCTCTGGACGATGTGGATGTCGATGAAGCGGGCGGCCATGGCCATGAGGGTGTGACTCCTTCGTACGGATACGTGCGTGGGGTGGGTGCTGGTTCGATGTCAGAGGGACGCGGGGGCCGCAGCCGGACCCGCATCCGCTGCGAGTTCCTTCTCGTCCGCTTCGTCGGCCTGCCGCGCGGCGTCCTTGGCCCGCAGCCGGTAGAAGTCCTGGAGCCAGGTGCGCGAGATCCGCCCCGAGTTCCGGCGCCAGTGGGAGAGATCGTCGAGGAGCTGCGCCCAGTCGACGTCGACATCGAGCGAGCGCAGGTATCCGACGGAGGCGGGCAGGTGCCGGTGCAGGCCGTTGACGCTCTGGCGGGTGAGGAGGTTGAGGCGGCTCTCCGCCGTCCCCGCCCGCATCTCCTTCTCCCGGCCCGGCCCATCGGCGACCGCGGTCGCAAACGCCGTGCCGAGACTGACCCGACGCCGCCGCACGCTTGTGGCGGGCATCTGTTCGCCGCCGGTTCGTACCGGGTCGTCGTCCGTGCTCTTCTCCGTGTCCGGAGCGGTCAGGGCGCTGCGGGACTGGGAAGCGATCATCGCGGCGACCGCGTAGTACGCCCGCTCCACGTCCGCCGAGCGTCCCTCCGGCAGCCACGGCGCGACCAAGCGGTGCATGCGCCGCACGGAGTCGAGGTCCTTCCGCAGCCCGCTGCGCAGAGCGCTGCGCGCACCGGGGTCGTCACGGCTGACCTGGGACACCCAGTCGGTGAACGCATGCGGGCTACCCACCCTTGGCGTGCTTTTCTGCTGCGGGAAGCCGCCGGCCGTTGCCGACGGGCTGACGGCGTCCTGTGCGGGGGGCGGGGGAATGGTGGTCATGCGGTGGGCTCCTTGAGCTTCGTCCGGGGGCCGGGCACGGCCGCCGTCTTCTTCGGGGTGCCGCCGTAGAGGTCGATGCGTGCCTCCGAGACGGCCTTCGCGCCGCGCAGGGTACGGGTGACGGGCCGGGTCACGGTGTCGTACGTCTCCTCGGCCAGGCGCAGGAACGCCCGGCGGGTGGCCGCCGGGTCGAAACCGCCGTCGGCGACCTCTCCGGTGCGGTCCAGGAGGCGGAAGCGTGCCCAGAACTCCGCCTCGGCATGCGGCCAGTACCGTGCAGCGGCCTCCGCCCCCCACGCGGTGCCGTCGGCCTTGGCGTCCCTGACGTACGCGGCCCAGGCGCGCTTGACCGCCCGGTCGAGACGGCGCCCGTACAGCTCGCCGAACTGGCGCAGGCGGCCGACGGCCGGGACGGTGCGCGGGTCGTTGTCCTCGGCGTACCCGAGGACGGCCGGGGTGCTCGCGTCGACGAACTGCGTGTCCTTGGCCTGCCCCTCCTGATCGAAGCCGAGCGCCCGCACCCGCAGGTCTTCCGAGACCTCGACCGCCGAACGGAACACCCGTGGCTGCTGCGGGTGCGCACTGCCGGCCGGCGGATGCTGGAGCAGCAGCGCGTCCAAGTCCCGCCACAGCGCCCGCCCCGCATCGGCCGGGCGCGGGTAGCGGTTGCCCTGCCGGCTGGTCTGCCAGATCAGGTAATCGTCCTCGCGCGGCAACCGCTCACCCCGGTACGCCCAGGTGATGAACGCGTCCCGCACATGGGTGCTGTCCTCGTCCGGCAGCAGGAGCAGGGCGTGCTGCGAGCGGCCGGTGTGCCGCGAACGCGGCCCCCGCGACTCCCGCACAGGGTGGTCCGGGTCCGGCAGGTCGTCCTGCTCCCACGGGCACAGGTCCTCCGCGCCGTTCACGGTGTCCTCCGGCGGTACGAGGCCGGCGAGCAGCGTCTCGAAGAGCGAGGTGCCCTCGGGGTGGTACGACAGGGCGGTCCGCAGCGGACCAGCGGTGGCGCTCGCGGTCTTCGACCCGTTCACCTCGCGCGACGAACAGCGCCCGGACGGCCCGTAGTAGTGCCACACCAGCAGGCTGAGGAACGCTTCGGGAGCGGTGGGCGGTTCGGGGGCGGTGTCGGTGTCGTGCCGGAACCAGGAGTGGTTGTTGCCCGAGGGACGGGTGACGATGAGCTTGTTGACCCCGGCGGTGTTCGAGGCGTCGCACTGCTCCGCCAGCCGGGGATCCTGCATCCACGGGCGCCCGCCCGGCGCGAACAGGAAGAACCGGTCCCGGAACTCCTCGAAGTACGCGTCGACCCCGTCGGGCGGGAGCTGTCCGGCGTCGAGAACGTCCGAGCGGCGTTCGTCCCAGTCGCCGTCGGCGCCCTGTTCGCTCAGGCCGGCGACACGCGCGGTGAGCGCGTAGAGGATGCGCAACAGCGCGGCGTGCGCGGGAGCGTCCGGGACGGCAAGGGACTCGATGTCGTGGCTGTGCAGCAGGAGTTCACGCAATCCCACCAGATCCCGGAGGCCGGCCGTGGTACTGGCCGTGCTGCCGGGTTTCCAGCGTACGGGGACACAGGGTTGGTCGATCAGGTTGAACGTGCCGGTGGGCATGGAGATGTCCTGTCGTCATTCAGGCGGCGCTGGAGGGAAGGGCCGGTGGAGACCCTCCGCTTGCGCGACGACGGCGGGCTTTCGTCAACGCGTCGAGGGAGAACCGCACTTGAAAAGTAGCGGAAATGTGAGGGTCAGGTGATCAGGACGTGAAGATCACTCAGCTTCGAGGCCGACCTCGGATATCGAGAGAGTGAAACGCCCGTGGCGGCAGGCCCACGCCCCGCCACCGGTGGGGCTCATACGCAGTACAACGAGGTCGCGGAGTGAGGGATGGGTGCCCCACTTCACCGGAACCGCCACTTCCAGCTCACCGCCCCGCAGCCACCGCCCGGGCACGGGCGCCACCCGCCGCGCGACGCCCGCCAACTCCGCCGCCGTGAGGCCGAACCGGCCGCCGACCGGGACCCGTACCTTGCCCCCGGGGTCGAGGGTGGCTGTCCCGTCCGCCTGCTCGTACAGGCAGAGCACCCGGCCGGTGTCCGCACCGAGGCGTGTGGTCAGCAACTCCTCCGTCACCCCCGCCTCCCGCACCGACAGCCTGCTGAGATCGCCCCTCACGTCCGCCGGGGCACAGATGCTCGCCCACGTCGCCAGATGTCGCTCGGCCGCCTCGTCCGCCAGCCGCTCCTCGTCCAACCGCGCCAACTCCGCACGAACCGCCTCCTGGGGCTCGTCGACGAAGTCCTCCTCGTACACCTCGTCCACCAGACGCTGTACGTCACCGGGCACCGCGACACCGGTCGGCGCGCACTTCTCCAGGATCCGTGACGTGCGCAAGAGCAGCCCGGTGTCGTAGACCGACCCCCAGGAGCGGGGCGGGGTCATCTCGGACACGACCTGCGGATCGAGCACCACCAACTCCGGCTCGTCCTCCGCGGCAGCCCACCCCGGCCGGCCAAGAGGCCCGCGGCGATGCCTTCGCGCACGCCCGGCGCGCTGCAACAACTGGGCCAGCGGAGCCAGATCACTCACGACCAGGTCGAAATCGAAGTCCAGCGACTGCTCCACCACCTGCGTCGCCACCAGCACCGACCCCGGACGCACCGAGAGGGTCCCCTCGCCCGGCTTCCCGTACGCGGCCTCACACTCCGCCGTGATCGTTGCCCGCACATCAGCCGGGTACCGCGAATGCAGCAACCTCACACCACCGGGCTGCGCGGCGAGCCCGGGGAACGCCGCGCACACATCCCGGTACGTCCGCTGCGCCTCGGCCACCGTCGTGCAGCACACCAGCGCCGTGCCACCCTCCGTGGCGACCGGCGCCAAGACCTCTCGCAGCGCCGCCCGCCGGCCTCCCTCGTGTACCGGCGAACCAGCCGGCTCCGCGACATCCCACGTCACGGGCCGATGCGACACCTTCAAAGTCCGGGCCCGGTTGCTCGCGGTACTCCGAGCCGTGGACACCTCCCCCGAAGTGCCGCTCGCGAACAGCCAGCCCGGATACCGCGGCACCACCTGCGACGGCTCACGGAACCCGGCACCGCGCCGGTAGGCGTCCACCAGCGATCCGGCCGAACGGCCCGTCAGGGTGGCCGACAGCAGGACGACCGGGGCGCCCATCGCCCCCAGCCACTCCAGCAGGCGTACGAGGAGCTGGTGCATCCACGGGCCGTACGCGTGCGCCTCATCGACGACGAACACCTTGTCCGACAGGCCGAACAGGCGCAACGCGTTGTACCGCAAAGGCAGTACCGCACTCAACGCCTGGTCGATCGTCCCCACACCCAACGGAGCGAGCAGGCCCCGCTTCGGGCCTCGTAACCACGCGTCCGCCTCCACCGCGGTGTTCTTCTCCGCGCTCAGCGCCCCGCCGTCCAGCGCGGTGTCGAGCGTGACCGCTCCGTCCGTGCTGCCGGGGGCACTCAGCCACGCCATGGAGTGGAGCAGCATCAGGGCACGCTCCCCGGACATCGCCCGGGAGGCGAAGGACTCCACACGGGGCAGCATCGCGTCCGCCGTACCCATCGTCGGAAGCGCGAAGTACACCCCCCGGGCGCCAGCCGCCCGCCCCAGCAACGAGGCCGCGAACAACGCCGCCTCCGTCTTCCCGTCACCCGTCGGAGCCGTCACCAGCACCAGACCGGAACCGTGCTCCCCGACCAGCCCGGGAAGATGCTCCACGAGATCCCGCTGCAAGCTGTTGGGGGCGAACGGGAACATCTCACCGAACTCCCCGGCGGAGAACCGCGCCCGGCCCAGCCGCGCCGCCCGCACCAGCCCCGGAGCCATCTCCACCCCACCCTGCCAGTGGGCATCGACCTCCGCCGGCGTACCCGACCAGCCGGGAGCGGGCATGCGTGCCTCGATGGCGGACGTCTGACTCGCCAGCCAGTCCGCCACCACGACCAGCCCGGACACCACCACCGCCAGCCCGGCGGGTAACCCGCCCCGGGGAACCGCGAACGCGCCCATGACCCGCCGCAATTCGTTGAAGTGCGTCCGTCGCTGGTCGGACCAACCTCGGCCCCCGAGACCGGCGTTGTACGCACCGGCCTGTGCCGCCTCCTTGGCCTTCAGCACACCGCCGAAGAGACCGTGATGGCCACCGAGCAGCTGGGCGATCTGGTGGCTCACCGACGTGCGGAGGCGACGTACCTCACTGGGGTAGGACGCTTCCTGGAAGAGCGAGTTCAGAGCCCAGTGGGAGGCGATCTCGTGACGAAATCGTCTCTCGGCCTCAGCGCCCGGCGCGCTGACGTACGCGGGGTCATCACGAACCGGCCCGTAGCAGACAGGAACCTGCGCCTGGAACGGGGGAGTGATCTTGCCGAGGTCGTGCAACCCCGCCCAGAACGACACGACCGCGCGTGCCTCCGTGGGGTCCAGGCCGAGCACGGTGGCGATGGCAGCCTTGGTCTCCTCGCCCAGAACGGCGTCCCACAACCCCTGGAACACCGCCCCGGTATCGAGGAGATGACACATCACCGGATAAGGCCGCGGCAGCCCGTGTTCCTTGCCCCACAGCCGAACATCCAGAAGACAGTCCCCCGAGGCCCCCGCCCCGTCGCGCTTCGACATGACCACAGAGATAGCACCACCCACTGACAACAGCCCCAGATCAGGAAATCAGGCACCGATGTGAGGGATGAGCCTTACACTCGCTGCGCGACGGCGAAGGGGCGGGAAGCGTGACAGGCGAAGCTCGGCAAAGAAACTGCAAAGCGGTCGGATAAGGGCAGGTCGCGAAGGGTCCTCTCCGCGCGAGCGGAGGTGAACCGGATGTCGGGAAGCCTTTGCCGGACTGGACGTTGTCCTCTCCGCGCGAGCGGAGGTGAACCGTGCTTGAACACTCCCGGGGCATGGCCGACCTGGTCCTCTCCGCGCGAGCGGAGGTGAACCGGAAGATTCGTGATCGTCGAAGCCACGGGCGCCGTCCTCTCCGCGCGAGCGGAGGTGAACCGGACAACGCGCTGATGGGACTCGGACTGTGAATGTCCTCTCCGCGCGAGCGGAGGTGAACCGCCGTGCGAACACACCGGGAACCACCACGTCGAGTCCTCTCCGCGCGAGCGGAGGTGAACCGCCCCGCCCCTGGGCGTCGGGGTCTACGACGAGGTCCTCTCCGCGCGAGCGGAGGTGAACCGTTGAGGAGCGTCGACTCCTGTAGCGCGGTCATGTCCTCTCCGCGCGAGCGGAGGTGAACCGCCAGCAGTCGATCGGTCACACCGACCGCCTTGGTCCTCTCCGCGCGAGCGGAGGTGAACCGCTGATGGCGTCGGTGGTGGTGGCCGGGTTGATGTCCTCTCCGCGCGAGCGGAGGTGAACCGTGCTTCGGGAGCGGCTCATCCGGCAACCCGACGTCCTCTCCGCGCGAGCGGAGGTGAACCGGAGAGCTGACCCATGACCGAGACGTCCCCCGCGTCCTCTCCGCGCGAGCGGAGGTGAACCGCCCTTCCCGAAGGCGACCTGAACAGCGGCCAGGTCCTCTCCGCGCGAGCGGAGGTGAACCGCCCTCTCACCCAGCGGGTGGTGGACGCTCGGAGTCCTCTCCGCGCGAGCGGAGGTGAACCGCCCTGACTATCCGGCAACCCTGGGCCGCGGCCGTCCTCTCCGCGCGAGCGGAGGTGAACCGACCACGATCCACCGGTGGATCAACCAGGGCGAGTCCTCTCCGCGCGAGCGGAGGTGAACCGACCGGTCGGACATGAGCGGCTACCCCCTCTGGGTCCTCTCCGCGCGAGCGGAGGTGAACCGGGACTCGTCGGGGCCCGGCAGCGGCTGGCCGCGGTCCTCTCCGCGCGAGCGGAGGTGAACCGGCCACCGCCCCGAGAACCGGGTAGTGGCCTTGGTCCTCTCCGCGCGAGCGGAGGTGAACCGCTGGCGGAGCACGCGCCGAGCGATCGGTCGGCGTCCTCTCCGCGCGAGCGGAGGTGAACCGGCGAGCCAGGGGATGGCCGACTCGACCGCGGCGTCCTCTCCGCGCGAGCGGAGGTGAACCGCCGCCCGTGGGTTGGCACCAGTGGGCGCCGCCGTCCTCTCCGCGCGAGCGGAGGTGAACCGGCGACGGGCAGCTTGGACACGTCGATCTGCCCGTCCTCTCCGCGCGAGCGGAGGTGAACCGTTCTCGACCACCTCGACCTGTACCTCGACTTCGTCCTCTCCGCGCGAGCGGAGGTGAACCGGTCGCCCAGCTCTCGACCCCAGGCACGTCCGTGTCCTCTCCGCGCGAGCGGAGGTGAACCGCGAACCGGATCGCCGCCGAACAGCAGCGCGCCGTCCTCTCCGCGCGAGCGGAGGTGAACCGGGGCTTCGGTACGTCATTGACGGCCTCTCCAAGTCCTCTCCGCGCGAGCGGAGGTGAACCGCGACAGCTGGGCTTCTCCGGGATGGGGATGGCGTCCTCTCCGCGCGAGCGGAGGTGAACCGTTCAGCAAGGCCATCAAGGCCCGCTTCTGGAAGTCCTCTCCGCGCGAGCGGAGGTGAACCGCTCCCGGTGACGCCTGCGTACACCGGGTCCTGGTCCTCTCCGCGCGAGCGGAGGTGAACCGGCGCCGGCCGACTTCGCCGGGTACGCGCAGATGTCCTCTCCGCGCGAGCGGAGGTGAACCGACCGTCCGGTCCCGCGCCATCGCGCACATCATGTCCTCTCCGCGCGAGCGGAGGTGAACCGTCGCGTTGGGTACGGCTTCGGCCAGCAGGTCGGTCCTCTCCGCGCGAGCGGAGGTGAACCGCCCACCTTCTCGGCCCCGACCCCCGCATCGGAGTCCTCTCCGCGCGAGCGGAGGTGAACCGGTCCTCGGGATCAGCACCAGCGCGATCAGCCAGTCCTCTCCGCGCGAGCGGAGGTGAACCGTACTGGTCGAGCCAGCGGGTGGCAATGGCGTCGTCCTCTCCGCGCGAGCGGAGGTGAACCGCTCCTCATCCATGAGTCCTGCAAGGACTTGATGTCCTCTCCGCGCGAGCGGAGGTGAACCGCTGACCGTCACCGGCCTCCGCGTCGGTACCGGGTCCTCTCCGCGCGAGCGGAGGTGAACCGATCAGGTCGGCAGTTTCCACGGGGGCACCATGGTCCTCTCCGCGCGAGCGGAGGTGAACCGACTCCGGAGGAATCGGCGCGTCTGGGCCGCCGGTCCTCTCCGCGCGAGCGGAGGTGAACCGACGTGGTCCCACGTGAGCGGTCGGGCCTCCTCGTCCTCTCCGCGCGAGCGGAGGTGAACCGTTCATGAAGGTCAACTCCGAGCGCCTGCTGGTGTCCTCCCCGCGCGAGCGGAGGTGAACCGATCCTCGTGCTGGTCGACGTGCCACTCGCCGTGTCCTCTCCGCGCGAGCGGAGGTGAACCGCACATAAGGCTGCGGTGCGCAGCTTCGACGGAGTCCTCTCCGCGCGAGCGGAGGTTCGAGCAGACCTTCGCCCCGCTCCACCACTTCAAACGACTCGCCGTCCGCTGGGAACGCCGTACCGAACTCCACGACGCCTTCGTCTCCCTCGCCTGCAGCCTCATCTGCTACCGACGCCTCGAGAAGACCCGACCATGATCGTCTTACGGGCTCTACGTGAAGCCCGGCGTGGAGGACCTGCGCGCTGCCGCCGTCATGTGGGACGGGCTCCACGGACGTCCGGCGGGTGGGCCCGCGCTGGGGTCGCCCTCGCAGATGAAGGGGCGCGGCCGGTAGGGCCGACCCGGTTCCGTGAGCGATGGTGAGAGATGAGAGGGTCGGGCGGGTGAGCGAGACACTACCGAACACCCTGCAATACCGCTTTGACGGGCCAGAAGACGCGCCGGTCCTGGTGATCGGGCCGTCCCTGGGTACCACATGGCACATGTGGGACCGCCAGATACCGGACCTCTCCCAGCACTACCGCGTGCTGCGGTACGACCTGCCGGGTCATGGCGGCGCACCGGCCCGTCCGGCGGTCTCCGTCGCCGAACTCGGCGACCGGCTGATCGCGACCCTCGACTCCCTCGGCGTCCAGCGCTTCGGCTACGCGGGCTGCTCCATCGGCGGCGCCATCGGTGCCGACCTCGCGCTGCGCCACCCCCATCGGGTGGCCTCG